>NZ_JBHSCH010000007.1:0-95749 GCF_042651065.1 Teichococcus aestuarii | reverse complement strand
AGGGCATGCTGGCCCTGCTCGCCGAGGATGTGGCGCATGACATCAACCAGGGCGCGCGGGAGACCGGCATCCCCGCCTTGCTGGAGGAGAGCCCGCACGGCCCGCTGCCGCGCATCGGCCCGGGTGGCGCCGAACCCCGCACCGCCTATGCCCGCCCCTTCGACGCAGCGGATGCCAGGCCGCGCATCGCCCTGGTGATCGGCGGCTTCGGCGGCGCGGGGCTGCGCGCCGAGGAGGCGCTGCGCCGCCTGCCGCCCGCCGCCACCCTCGCCATCAGCCCCCTGGCGCTGCGCCCGGACCTGCTGCTGGAGCCGGCGCGGCGGCGCGGCATGGAGGTGGTGCTGGCGCTGCCGCTGGAATCGCCCGGCGACCTGCCGGCCGGGCACCTGCTGCGCGCCAGCCTGCCGCCGGGCGAGAATTTGGAGCGGCTGCACCGCGCCATGGGCCGCTTCGCCGGCTATGCCGGCGTCGTCGGCGCGCTGGGCGCGCAGCGCGGGGAGCGCTTCCTGGCCAGCCCCGAGGCGCTGGCCGTGGTGCAGGAGGAGGTGCGCGCGCGCGGGCTCTATTATGTGGACCCCCGCCCCGGCGCCACCGCCCTGGCCTGGCACGCCGCCGCCGACCTGCTGCTGGACGAGTTGCCGACCCGTGGCGAGGTGGAGCACCGCCTGTCCCAGCTGGAGAGCCTGGCGCAGCGGCACGGGCGGGCGGTCGGCCTGGCCGCCGAGCCGACGCCGCTGCTGGTGGACCGCATCGCCGCCTGGGCGGCCGGGCTGGAGGCGCGCGGCCTGGTGCTGGCGCCCGCCAGCGCCGTGCTGCACGCGCCCGACAACACGCCGATCCCTTCCGCTTCCCGCTAGAGACCGATCCGCCATGGCCGAGCTGCCCTACCGCCGCAATGTCGGCGCCGCCCTGTTCAACCATGCCGGCCAGGTGCTGATCGCCCGGCGCGCCGACGTGGCGCAGGATGCCTGGCAGCTTCCCCAGGGCGGGCTGGACGAGGGAGAGGAGCCGCGGGACGCCGTGCTGCGGGAGCTGGCCGAGGAGATCGGCACCGCGCGGGCCGAGATCATCGGCGAGGTGCCCGAATGGCTGCGCTATGATTTGCCGGCGGAGCTGGTGGGCAAGGCGCTGGGCGGCCGCTACCGGGGCCAGATGCAGAAATGGTTCGCCCTGCGCTTCCTGGGGCGGGACGAGGAGATCCGCCTCGACCTCGACCCGCATCCCGAGTTCAACGCCTGGCGGTGGGAGGCGCTGGCGGCGCTGCCGGCGCTGGTGGTGCCGTTCCGGCGGCCGGTCTATGAGCGGCTGGTCCGGGAATTCTCGCATCTCGCGGGGCTGTGACACCACCGGCCCGGCAACATTAGGCGCCCGGTAAGGAAACCGGCTGTCCACTGCCGCTGGAAACGGCAGTGGGCGTCATGGCAAATTTCCTCAACCGGTTGAGCATCCGCGGCAAGGTGCTGCTCTCCTTCGGCGTGCTGCTGATGTTCTTCATCGGCAACGGGCTCTACGGCGCGGCCCAGCTCCGCACCATCAACCATGACATGATCGAGATGCGGGACAACTGGATGCCCTCGGTGCGGGCCCTGGGCGAACTGCAATACGGCCTGGCGCGGGAGCGCATCCGCCTCTCCCGCCTGCTCGCCACCCGGGATGCGCGCGAGCGGCCGCAGGTGCAGGCCGAGTTCGACTCCATGGTGCGGGAGGTGCGGCGGCAGATCGACGCCTATCCGCCGATGATCTCGGGCCCGCAGGAACGGGCGCTGTATGACCGCTTCCTGACCGAGTACCGCGCCTACAACACGATCAACGACGATCTCCTGCGGAAGGACGAGGCCGCGGCGCAAAGCTTGTTCAACAACGAATCCGCCCGCGCCATCCGCGTCGCCTTCGGCACGCTGGACGAGATGCTGAAGCTCAACCGCGCCGGCTTCATGGCCGCCAGCACCATGGCCGAGGAAGCCTATGGCATGGCCATGACGGGCATCTTCACCACCGCCACGCTGGCGCTGCTGGCCGGCCTCGGCATGGCGCTGTGGATGGACCGCAACCTGGGCCGGGCGGTGGTGCGGCTCTCCGGCGCGCTGCGCAAGGTGGCGCGGCGGGACTACGATTTCACGCTGGCCGAGCGCGACCGCCAGGACGAGATCGGCGAGATGGCGAAGGCCCTGGAGGAATGCCGCCGCGGCCTGCGCGAGGCCGACGCGCTGGCCGCCGCGCAGGAGGCGGAGCGGCAGGCGAAGGAACAGCGCGCCACCCAGCTCACGGCGCTGATGGCGCGGTTCGAGGGCAAGGTGGGCGACATGGTGGATATGCTCGCCGCCGCCTCGACCCAGCTGGAAGCCACCGCGCAATCCATGGCCGGCACCGCCAGCGAGACGGGCCAGCAGGTGGAGCGCGTACTCTCCTCCTCGCAGGAGGCGGGCCAGGGGGTGCAGACCGTCGCCTCCGCCACCGAGGAGCTGACCGCCTCGATCGGCGAGATCAGCCGCCAGGTGGCGCAGGCCACCGCCGTGACGGCGCGGGCGGTGAGCGACGCGCAGCGCACCGACGACACGGTGCGCGCCCTGGCCGAGAGCGCGGCGCGCATCGGCGAGGTGGTGGGGCTGATCAACACCATCGCCGGGCAGACCAACCTGCTGGCGCTGAACGCGACCATCGAGGCGGCGCGGGCGGGAGAAGCCGGCAAGGGCTTCGCCGTGGTGGCCAGCGAGGTGAAGAACCTGGCGAGCCAGACCGCCAGGGCCACGGATGAGATCCGCAGCCAGATCACGCAGATCCAGAGCGCCACGCAGCAGGCTGTGGTCGATATCCAGGCGATCACCGGCACGATCGGCTCGATCAGCGACATCACCTCCACCATCGCCGCCGCCATCGACGAGCAGGGGCTGGCGACGCGCGAGATCGCCAGCAGCGTCACCCGCACCGCGCAGGCCACGGACAGCGTCAGCGGCAGCATCGCCGAGGTGAATCAGGGCGCCGAGATGACCGGCGCCTCGGCCCGCCAGGTGCTGCAGGCCTCGGGCGAGCTGTCCCGCCAGTCGGAGCGGCTCCGGTCCGAGGTGGGGCAGTTCATCACCCAGGTGCGCGCCGCCTGAGCATCGGCGCAGGCGGCCGCGGCTGCCTGCGCCGGCGGCTCAGCTGCCGGCGATGGTCAGCCCATCGACGCGCAGGGTCGGCGCATCGGTGCCGCGGCGGAAGCGCAGGTCGCCGGCGGCCCGCATGTTGAGGAACATGTCCTTCAGATTGCCGGCCACGGTGATGCCGCTCACCGCCTCGGCCAGCTGCCCGTCGCGGATCACGAAGCCGGCGGCGCCGCGGCTGTAGTCGCCCGTCACGCCGTTCACGCCGGAGCCGATCATCTCCGTGACGTAAAGGCCCTCGCCGATATCGGCGATCAGCGCCTCCGGCGTGCCGCTGCCGCCTTCCAGCCACAGGTTGGTGGTGGCGGGCGCCGGGGGGCTGGAGATGCCACGGCTGGCATGACCGGTGGAACGCAGGCCGAGCTGCCGCGCGCTGCGCCAGTCCAGCACCCAGGAGCGCAGCACGCCATCCTCCACCAGCGCCAGGGGCGCGCCGGGCATCCCCTCGCCGTCGAAGGGGCGGGAGCGCAGGCCGCGGGGGCGCAGCGGGTCGTCGCGCAGGCTGAGGCCGGGGCTCAGCACCGCCTGGCCCATGCGGTCGCGCAGGAAGGAGGTGCCGCGCGCCACCGCCGCCCCATTCAGCGCCGCCGCCAGATGCCCGGCGAGTGAGCCGGCCACGCGCGGGTCATAGACCACGGGGCGGCGGCCGGTCTTCATGCGGATGGGGTTCAGGCGGCGCACGGCGCGCTCGGCCGCGGCGCGGCCCAGGGCGGCGGGGTCCTCCAGGTCGGCGAGATGGACGGCGCTGCTGTAGTCGTAGTCGCGCTCCATGCCGGTGCCCTGGCCGGCCACCGCCGTCACCGAGATGGAATGGCCGCTGCGCCCGTATTCGCCCGCGAAGCCGGCGGAGCTGAACAGCGCCACCTCGGTGCGGGCGAAGCCGGCCTCGGCACCCTCGCTGTTGGTGACGCCGGGCACCGCCAGCGCCGCCTCCTCCGCCAGGGCGGCGCGGGCGATCAGCGCCTCGGCATCCGGCTCGGCGCTGTCGTTCAGCGCCAGGTCCAGCGCCGGCACCGGGTGCGGCTCGCCCAGGCCGGAAAAGCGGTCCGGCGGCACGGCGCGGGCCATGGCCACGGCGCGCTCGGCCAGCGCCTGGAAGCCACGCGGCTCGGCATCGGTGGCGGAGACGATGGCCTGCCGCTGGCCGACCAGCACGCGCAGCCCGAGATCCAGCCCCTCGGAGCGCTCCAGATGCTCCAGCTTGCCCAGGCGCCGGTGCACCGAGAGCGCGGTGCCCACGATCATCAGCGCATCCGCCGCATCCGCCCCCGCCGCGCGGGCGGCGGCGACGAGGGATTCCAGGCGCTCCAGCCGGTTCATGCGGCGAGCTTCTCCACGATGGCGGGCAGGCCCGGCACCTTGCCGGCGGGGCCGAGGGCGGCCAGCGTCGGGCGCGAGCGGAAGATCATCGCCGCCGCCTGCTGCACCTGCTCCACCGTGACGGCGGCGATCTTGGCCTTGGTCTCCTCGACGGGGATGAGGCGGCCATGCACCTGGATCTGCCGCGCCAGCTGCTCGCAGCGGCTGCCGGTGGATTCGAGCGACATCAGCACCGAGGCGCGCAGCTGCGCCTTGGCGCGGGCCAGCTCCTCCTCCGTCACGTCGTGCTGCACGCGCCGCAGCTCCTCCAGCGCCACCGGCACCAGCTCGGCCGCCTGCGCCTCGCCCGTGCCGGCATAGATGGCGAAGAGGCCGCCATCGCGGAAGGGCTGGGCGAAGGAGTAGATGGAATAGACCAGCCCGCGCTTCTCGCGGATCTCCTGGAACAGGCGGGAGGACATGCCGCCGCCGAGCAGGGTGGAAAGCAGCATGGTGGGGTAGTGCATCGGCGTGGCCACCGCCGGGCCCTCGAAGCCCAGCACCACATGCACCTGGTCGAGCTCCCGCTCCTCGCGGAACTCGCCGCCGCCGTAGCGCGCCACCTCCGAGGGGGTGGGGCTGACCACCGGCAGGTCGGCGAAGTGGCGCTCCACCAGGCCCACGAGGTGCTCGTGCTCCAGCGCGCCGGCGGCGGCCACCACCATGCGGCTCGGGCCGTAGTGGCGGCGCATGTAGCCGGTCAGCACCTCGCGCCCCATGGCGGCGATGCTCTCCTCGGTGCCGAGCGTCGGGCGGCCCATCGGCTGGTCGGGGAAGGCGGTGGACTGGAAGTGGTCGAAGATGATGTCGTCCGGCGTGTCGTTCGCCTGGCCGATCTCCTGCAGGATGACGCCGCGCTCGCGCTCCATCTCCTCGGGGATGAAGGTGGAGTGCGTCAGGATGTCGCCGATGATGTCTGCGGCGAGCGGCATGTCCTCCTTCAGCACCTTGGCGTAGTAGGCGGTCTGCTCGCGCGCCGTGTAGGCGTTCAGGTGGCCGCCGACATTCTCGATCTCCCGCGCGATGGAGGCGGCGTCGCGCTTCTC
Organism: Teichococcus aestuarii; assembly: GCF_042651065.1. NCBI lineage: Bacteria > Pseudomonadati > Pseudomonadota > Alphaproteobacteria > Acetobacterales > Roseomonadaceae > Roseomonas > Teichococcus aestuarii. Next base: position 90,201 of record NZ_JBHSCH010000007.1, on the reverse strand, counting down.
GGTGCCCTTGAAGGCCATGTGCTCCAGGAAGTGGGAGGCACCGTTCTCGGCCCCCGTCTCGTCCCGCGTGCCGGCATGGACATAGGCGCCGATCGACACGGTCTCGACCCGTGGCATGGCCTCGGAGACAATGGTCAGCCCGTTGGCAAGGCGCGTCAGCCGCACCGCTTCAGTCATGAGCAAGCATTCCTGTGATCGGCCCGCGCGGAGAGGGGGATGGCGGGCGGAAACCCATTTGATTCCGAATGTAGTGTCGAAATGCGCCGCGTGCGACCCCGCCCGCCGCCATGCCTGGGCCGCATGGCAAGCACTGCCTGCGTCCGGCCGCCCTGCTGCGCCCGTTCACGGGGCGGTGTGGTGCCACAACGTCTCGGCCCCCGCTTCGTTAAGGTTCTGTAAGGCCCCGACGGACGCCGCGAGAGACGTTCCGAGGGCCTTGCCCCCTGGAAACTGACGAGGAACACGATCCATGCGTGGCCTGCCCCTGGCCCTGTCTTGCCTGCCCGCCCTGCTGGCGGGTGCCCTGCTCGCGACGCCCCCTGCCCAGGCCCGCAGCGCCGCGCCTCTCGCGGCGGCGGCCACAACGGGAAGCATGGCATTGCCGGTGCGCGAAGAGAATGCGCGCCCGCATCGTGGCGAGGCCTCCTTCTACCATGACCGCTTCCATGGGCGGGAAATGGCCAATGGGGAGACCTTCCGGCAGGAATCGGATTCCGCCGCCAGCCGTACCCTGCCCCTCGGCACCCGGGCGCAGGTGCGGAACCTGGAGAATGGCCGGACCGCCGAGGTGACCATCGAGGATCGTGGCCCCTATGCGCGCGGCCGGGTGATCGACCTGAGCAAGAGCACCGCCCGCAAGCTGGACATGATGGAGGATGGCACCGCGCCCGTGGAGGTGCGGCCGCTGCCCGGAAACCGGCAGGACTGACCGCCGGTCCCGGCGGCCTGGGCCGACCCACCCAGCCCGGCCGCATTGCCCGGGGCGACGGGCGCCCCATCTGAGACAGACCTGGTCATGGGCGGCGGTGCCGCCCCATGGCCCATCGCAAGACAAGGAGGGCCACCCATCATGAGAGGATTGAAGCTGGCCGCAATCTGCGCCGCCCTTGGCCTCACCGCCATTCTCTCCCCCGTCGAAAGCCGCGAGGTGAAGCGGGAGACCACTGCCCGCAGCGCCACCGCGGGCAAGCCGGCCCCGCGTGCGGCGCACCGGGTGCAGCGGGGGCGGGCTTCGTTCTATGCCAATCATTTCCACGGCAAGCGCATGGCCAATGGCCGCCGCTTCAACCGCAACTCCAACGCGGCGGCCAGCCGCACCCTGCCGCTCGGCACCGAGGCACGGGTGAAGAACCTGGAGAATGGCCGCACCGCCGTCGTCACCATCCAGGATCGCGGGCCGTTCAAGCGCGGGCGGGTGATCGATGTCAGCCCCCGCATCGCCACCCAGCTCGGCATGCGCGAGGACGGGGTGGTGATGGTCGAGGTGGTGCCGCTCAGCATTCCCAGCAACCCGGGCTGAACCGGCCTTTGACAGCCGGGAAAGGCGCCATGGCCTCTCCCGGCTTCCGGGCTGTCAGGCGGCGTTGCGCCGCGCATGGCCGCGCACGGCGGCCTCGATGCCCTCCAGATCGTTTGGCAGCACGCTGAAGCGCTCCTCGCGCTCATAGAGATCGGCCAGCCGTGCCGGCAGGGGCGGGCGGAAGCCGGTGGCCTTTTCCACCGCATCCGGGAACTTGGCCGGATGCGCCGTGGCCGCCACGATCACCGGGATGCCCTTGTCCTCCGGACGGTGCGCCCGCGCCGCCGCCATGCCGATGGCGGTGTGCGGATCGGCCAGATAGGCGCTCTCCCGCCACAGGCGGCGGATTTCTTCCAGTGTCCCCTCGTCGGAGAGGGTGTGGCCGTGGAACAGGGTGGTTGCCTTCTTCCAGGCGGCGTCCGGCACCGGCATGCGGCCCTCGGCGCGGAAGCGCTGCATGGTCGTGGCCGTGGCCGCCGCGTCCCGTCCCAGCAGCTCGAACAGCAGCCGCTCGAAATTCGACGAGACCTGGATGTCCATGCTCGGCGAGAGCGAGGGCGCCACCCCCTGCACCGACATGTCGTTGGCGGCGAGGAAGCGGGCCAGGATGTCGTTGCGGTTGGCGCCGATGATCAGCCGCTCGATCGGCAGGCCCATGCGGCGCGCCACCCAGGCGGCCAGCACATTGCCGAAATTGCCGGTGGGGACGGAGACGGCCACCGGGCGGTCCGGCGCGCCGAGCGCCAGCGCGGCATAGGCGTAGTAGGGCACCTGCGCCGCGATGCGCGCCCAGTTGATGGAATTGACCGCCGAGAGGCGCATCTCCTGGCGGAAGGGCGCGTCGTTGAACATCGCCTTCACCAGGTCCTGGCAGTCGTCGAAGCTGCCCTGGACGGCGATGTTGTGGATGTTGGGCGAGAGCACCGTGGTCATCTGCCGGCGCTGCACCGCGGAGGTGCGGCCCTCCGGGTGCAGGATCACCACGTCGATCGCGGCGCGGTCGCGGCAGGCCTCGATGGCGGCGGAGCCGGTGTCGCCCGAGGTGGCGCCGACGATGGTGACACGCTCGCCGCGCTTCGCCAGCGCATGGTCGAAGAGCTGCCCGAGCAGCTGCATCGCCATGTCCTTGAAGGCCAGCGTCGGCCCGTGGAACAGCTCCAGCGAGAAGATCCCCGGCTCCACCTGCACCAGCGGCGCCGTGGCGGCATGGCCGAACCCGCCATAGGCGGCGTGGGCCATGCGCAGCAGCGTGGCCTCGTCCGGCGTGCCGCCGGTGAAGCGCGCCATGAGGTGCGCGGCCAGTTCCGGATAGGGCAGGCCGCGCAGGCCGCGCCATTCGGCGGCCGAGAGCAGCGGCCAGGTTTCCGGCATGAACAGGCCGCCATCCTCGGCCAGCCCGGCCAGGAGGACGCCTTCGAAATCGCGGGCGGGGGCGGCGCCCCGGGTCGAGACATAGCGCATGATGCGGGCAGATTAGGCCCTGGCGCGGCATCCGGCCATGCCGGTTGCGCGCATTTGCCGCGCTCCACCGCCTTGGCGCGCGGGCCGATCGGGTTCACCGTGGCGCCCATGTCCTCCGATGCCGCGCCCGCCGATGCCGCCGCCCTGCTCGAGCGGCTGCTCGCCACCCCCGCCGCCAGCGCCCCCACCCATGCCGGGGATGGCCGGCTCTACTTCCTGCACGACGCGGAAGGCTCCGCGCAGGTCTGGGAGATCCCGGCCGGCGGCGGCGCGCCCCGGCCGCGCACCCGCCACCGCGACGCCGTCTCGCACGTCGCCGGCCTGCCGGATGGCGGCGCCGTGTTCGGCCGCGACGGCGCCGGCGACGAGCGGGTGCAGCTGCACCACCTCCCGCCCGAGGGCGAGGCCCGCGCGCTGACCGAGGCGCCGGAGGTGATCCATGGCTGGGGCGCCGTCTCGCCCGACGGGCAGCGCATCGCCTACACCGCCAATGCGCGCGACCCGGCGCACACCGATGCCTGGGTGATGGACCTCGCAACCGGCCAAGCCCGCTGCGTGGCCGAGGTGGAAGGCCCGCACGAACTGCCCGCCTGGGCGCCGGAGGGCGACGCGCTGCTGCTGGCCACCGCCCCCCGCACCTTCGAATCCAGCCTCGACCGCGTGGCCCTGGCCGATGGTGCCCGCACCCCCCTCACCCCGCATGAGGGCGACTGGCGCCACCAAGTGCCGCGCGGCAAGGCCGGTGGCGGCGGCTTCTGGCTGCTGACCGACCGAGGGCGGGATTTTCTGGGCGTGGCCTTCCAGGAGCCCGGGGCGGCGCCGCGCTTCCTCTACGCCCCGCCGCATGACGTGGAGGTGCTTCAGCTCTCGCCGGACGAGTCGCTGCTGGCGGTGGTGGTGAACGAGGGCGGCTACTCCCGCCTGCGCTTCCTGGATGCGGCCAGCGGCGCGGTGCGGGCCGCGCCCTGGCACCCGCGCGGCGTCATCACCAAGGTCAGCTGGGCGCCGGATGGCAGCCATGTGGCCTTCGACCTGGCGGGCTTCGCCTTTCCCGCCGGGCTGCACCACGCCTGGCCGGGCCGGGCGGAGAGCGAGCCGCTGTTCCCGGCCGACGTCCCGCGCGGGCTGCGGCAATGGGAAAGCATCACCTACCCCACCCATGACGGGCGGGAGATTCCCGCCTTCCTGGCCCTGCCGGAAGGCGAGGCGCCGGCCTCCGGCTGGCCCATGCTGGTCTGGGTGCATGGCGGCCCGGCGGCGCAGGCGCTGCCCAACTGGCGGCCCGACCTGCAGGCGGTGCTGGCCATGGGCATCGGCGTCCTGGTGCCGAATGTGCGCGGCTCCACCGGCTATGGCCGTGACTACGCCGCGCTGGACGACCGGGAGAAGCGGCTGGACAGCGTGGCCGACCTCGCCGCCGCCCATGCCTTCCTCGCCGCCCGGCCGGGGGTGGATGGGGCGCGCATCGGCATCATGGGGCAGAGCTATGGCGGCTGGATGGTGCTGGCCGCCACCACCGAATACCCGGCGCTCTGGGCCTGCGGCGTGGATTTCTACGGCATCGCCCGCTGGAAGACCTTCTTCGAGCGCACCGGCCCCTGGCGCATCGGCCACCGCGCCGCCGAATATGGCGACCCGGTGCGGGACGCCGAATTGCTGGAGCGCCTCTCGCCGCTGCTGCGGGCGGAGCGCATCGCCTGCCCGCTGCTGGTGGCGCAGGGGATGACCGACCCGCGCGTGCCGCCGCAGGAGAGCGCGCAGATCGTGGCGGCGCTGGAGCGGCGCGGCGTGCCGGTGGAATACCTCACCTTCCCCGATGAGGGGCACGGCTTCACCAAGCGCGACAACCGGCGGCGGGTCTACCGGGCCGTGCTGGCCTTCCTGGCGCGGCACCTGAAGGGCTGAGGGCGGGCATGTACGATCTCTGGGTGAACTACCCCGCCATCCCGGCGCAGGAGGCGGCGGTCTCCGGCGCGCTGCGCGGCCTGCTGGAGGGCGGCGCTCCCCTGCCTGCCGCCTATGGCCCGCCCCAGGGGGCGGAGGCGGCACGCCGGGCCATCGCGCCGCTGCTCGGGCTGGCGCCGGGGCAGGCGCTGGCGCTGACCTGCGGCGGGCAGTCGGCGCTGAGCGTGGCCTTCACGGCGGCGCTGGCGGCGGCCGGGCCGGGGCGGCGGCGCATCGCCATGGAGGCGCACACCTTCCCCATGGCGCGGCACTTCCTGGCGCTGGAAGGCGTGCCGACCCTCGGCCTGCCGATGGATGCCGAAGGCATGGACCTCGCCGCGCTAGAACAGGCCCTGGCCAGCCCCGAGCCGCCCGGCGTGCTCTATGTGATGCCGGTGGTGCACAACCCGCTCGGCCTCACCTACAGCGCGGCGCGGCTGGCGGCGCTGGCCGCGATCGTGGCACGGCACGACCTCTGGGTGGTGGAGGACGAGGCCTATGCCTTCCTCGCCGCGCCCGAGCTGCGGCCGCCCAGCCTCGCCAGCCTGCTGCCGGAGCGGGTCTTCGGCATGTGGAGCTTGTCCAAGATGGTCTCGCTCTCGCTGCGGCTGGGGGCGGTGTCGGCGCCCGCGGCGCTGGCCGAGGTGGCGGCGGAGCAGATCCGCATCCGCGGCCTGACGGCCAATCCGGTGATCGCCGCCGCCACGGCGCGGCTGGCGGAGGATGGCACCGCCGCCCGGCTGGTGGCGGAGAAGCGCGCCGAGGGCGCCGCGCGCCGTGCCCTGGCGCGGGAGATTCTGGGCACGGCGCGCTTCGCCACCGAGCCCGGCGATTCCTGGCACATCTGGATGCACCGCCCCGCCGGCGAGGCGGAGGCGGATTTCCTGGCGCGGGCGCGGGCGGCGGAGGTCTCGCTCGCCCCCGCCACGCCCTTCCGCCATGCCGGGGGCGAGGCGCCCTTCTTCCGCCTCTCGCTGGGCGGCGAGGCGGAACGGGCAAGGCTGGCGGAGGGGCTGGGCCGGCTTGCCCGCGTGCTCACTTAGCGGCCGCTGGCCGGGAGCGTGACGCCAAACTCGAAAAGTCTTTTTGCTTCTTTTTCTTCAGAAAAAGAAGGTTCCTTCCTTCAATCCTCCTCTCACGGCAGGATGCGGATGACGGCCTCGATCTCGACCGGCACGTTGGAGGGCAGCGACCCCATGCCGACGGCCGAGCGGGCATGGTGGCCACGCTCGCCCAGCACGGCGGCGAGGAGCTGCGAGCAGGCGTCGATCACCTTGGGCTGCTCGCCAAATTCCGGCGTGGCGTTGACCATGCCGAACACCTTGAGGAACTCCACCCGCTCCAGCGAGCCCGCGGCCTCGCGCGCCACGGCCAGGAGATGCAGCGCGCAGAGCTCGGCCGCCTTGCGCGCCTCCTCCACCCCCATCTCCGCGCCCACCTTGCCCTGAATGACGGAGCCATCGGCCAGCCGGGGCACCTGCCCGGAGAGGTAGGCGACATCGCCCACGCGGCGGAACGGCACGTAGCTGAACAGCGGCTTGCCCACCTTCGGCAGGCTGTGCCCCAGCGCCTCCAGGCGTTGCTCGGCGGTCTCGGTCATGATGTGTCCCTTGAACTCGAAGAAGAAAAAGAAGAGGGGTCCGGGGAGAATTCCTTCCCCCCGGATTCTTTTCAGTTGCGCCTGTGCTGACGCACAGCCGCCCTCAAACGCCGGCGCCAGCATCCGCCGGCCTGGCTCCGCCGCACAGGCGGCGGCGCCCGTTCGGGCGCTCGTCCCGCGCTGCGGGCCGCGCTCTCAAAGGGTCTTCCCCCGCGCCGCGACATCCTGGAACCCCAGGAACTCCCCCCCGCGCACGAAGGCGATACGGTCATGCAGGTTGCTGACGGGGCAGACATGGTTGGGCACCACGCGCAGCCGCTCGCCCAACTCCGGCTTCCGGGCGCAGGCGGAGAGGTCGAGCATGCCGTGCTCCTCGCTCAGCCGCTCCAGCCGCGCTTCCGGGTAGTCGGGGAAGTAGCCGTGGCCGAGCTCCGCGCCCCCCGGCATCGGGTCGGCCGCGAAGCTCTTGGTGCCGGCGTCGATGATGCCGCGCTCCGCCGTGGGGCGGCTGATGACCGTGACATGCAGGTGCAGGGCGCAATCGGCCCAGCCGGCATGGCCGGCCGCCACCATCATCCGGTCGTTGTAGATGTAGGTGCCGACGCGCAGCTCGTTGACCGGCGCCAGCTCATGGGTGCGGAAGGCATCCGGCGTGCCGCCGCCGGAGAGGATGGCGGGCTCCAGCCCCTCCGCCCGCAGCCGCGGCAGGATGGCCTCCAGGAACACGGCGCTGGCGGCGGAGACGGGGTAGGTCATCAGCCCGTCGAAGCGCAGGCCGGGGGTGGCGCGGGCGGCGCGGGCCAGCTCCAGCGCCGCCTCCACGCTGGTGACGCCGGTGCGCCGGGCGCCGCTGTCGAACTCCACCAGCACGCCGATCTCGGCCCCCGCGGCGGCGGCGGCCTCGGCGGCGTTGCGCAGGGCCAGCGGGTTGTCCACCGCCACGCGCATCCGCGCCCGGCCCGCCAGCGCGCCGAGGCGCGCGGCCTTGCCCTGCCCCAGCAGCGGGTAGGAGATCAGGATGTCGTCCAGCCCGGCATCGGCCATCACCTCCGCCTCGCCCAGCTTCTGGCAGGTAATGCCGCGGGCGCCGAGCGCCACCTGCCGCTGGGCCAGGGCCGGGATCTTGTGCGTCTTGATGTGCGGCCGCAGGGCCAGGCCGTGGCGGTCGCAGTATTCCTGCATCCGCGCCAGGTTGGCCTCGACCACGGCGAGGTCGACGACGGGGACGGGGGTTTCGAGGGTGGCGAGATCCATCGGGGCTCCAGCGCGAGACATGCCCGCCAGGAAACACCCGATCGGCGCCGCTGTCGCCCCCTCGCGCGGCTTCGCCGCCGTTCAGCGGCCCTGGAAGGCGCGGGCCAGGGCTTCCCACAACGCCTTGCGGCGCCATTCCGCGTCGAGCGGCAGGCCGCGATGGGTGCGGCCGTCGCGCAGCGCCACGGCGGGCTCGGTGGCCAGCCAGGAGTATTTGTCGGACAGGCCCCAGGTGAGGATGGTGCGCACCCCGCCCTCCAGCGCCGTGGCGACGAAGGCATGGGCACGCTCGGCCACCAGCGCGTCGCGCGCCCCCATGTCCTGTGGCGGGCTCGGCGCCTCCCGCACATCCAGCTCGGTGATCAGCACGGCCAGGCCCATCTGCCGCAGCTCGGCCAGGAAGGCGGCGAAGGGCGCCGGGCGGAAGGGGCGGACCATCTGCAGGTGCGCCTGGATGCCCACCGCATCCAGCGGCGTGCCCCGCGCCAGGAGGGAGCGCAGCAGCGCCAGCAGGCGGCGGCGCTTCTCGGTGGCGTCGGGCGTGTCCTCCTCGATGCCGTATTCGTTCAGCGTCAGCCGCAGGGTGGGGTCGCGCTCGCGCGCCATGCGGAAGGCGATGTCGATGTAGTTGGGCCCCAGCGCGCGCAGCCAGGGCGTGTCGCGCAGCTCGCCGGGGCCGGCCTGGGGCACGTCGCTGCCGGGCGGGTTGGCCACCGGCTCGTTGACCACGTCCCAGTCGCGGATCTGGCCGCGGGCATGGGACAGGACGCGGTCGAAATGCGCGGCCATCACGGCCAGGGCGCGGTCCCGCCCCTCGCCCAGGGCGGCGCGGGTCCAGTCCGGCAGGTCGTTGTGCCAGATCAGCGCATGGCCGCGCACCGGGCGGGCGCGGGATTGCGCCCAGCGCAGGATGGAATCGAGCGGGGCGGTGTCGAAGCGGCCCTCCTGCGGCTGCAGGGCGGACCATTTGGCCTCCCATTCCGGCACCACAATGGCGGCCTCGGTCTCGAAGGCGCGGTGGTAGTCCGGGTCGGTCTCCAGGAGCTGGCCCTGCACGGCGGCGCCGAAGGTGAGGCCCTGGCTGCGCGCCAGGGCGCCCAGGCTGGGCAGGCCGGAGAGATCGGGCGCGGCCTGGGCCCGGCCCAGGGATGGGGACAGCGTGCCGGCGGCCGTGGCGGCCAGCAGGGTGCGGCGGCGAAGCATGGCGATGCTCAAGCCGCGGCCGGGCTGCGTGCGGCGAGCTTCCCCTTGGTGGCATCGGAGCGCGCCAGCCATTGCTGGTAGCGCCCGTGCCGCCAGCGCAGCAGCCGCCACGCCCCTTGCGCGGCGAGGCCCGCCAGGCGGCCCCGGGGCGTCAGCCCGATCGATTTGAAAACCATGCCCATGCCACGCTCGATATGCCGGTAGCGATAGTAGCCCATGGCACGCCCCATGTAGCCGGCGATACACCGTTCATGGTCGTAGGCCGCGCCTTCCGGCTCGTTGCCGCAGTGATAGGCATAGGCCAGCTCGTCATCCTCCGACTCGCCGATGCGGCCGGCGGCGACGCGCAGGCGCTGCGGAAAGGAGAGCCGTTCCCGCGCCAGGTAGCGCTTCATGTGGTCGTAGAAGAGCTTGAAGTGGCGGTACTCGTCCGCCGCGATGAGGCGGCAGATCTCCTTCAGCACCGGCTCCTCCGTCGCCTCGCCCAGGGCCGTGTAGTAGCTGGAGGTGCCTGTCTCCACCATGCAGCGGGCGATCAGCTCGCCGGTGCGGCTGCCGCGGATGGAGGCATCGGCGTTGACGTCGATCCGGTAGCCGTTGCGGTAGCGCTCGAAGGCGTCGTCGAAGCTCCAGCCGGGGTCGGCCAGCATGGCCCAGCGGCCCAGCGCGTCGCCATGCTGCACCTCCTCCACCGCCCAGTTGTCGGCGGCCTGGCGGAAATCCGGGTCGTCCTGGAAGACGCGGTTGAGATAGAGGGCGTAATCGACGCCGTTCTTCTCCACCATCGCCGCCGCCTTCACCAGGGGGATCAGTCCGGCGTCGAGCCGCGCCGGATCGAACCGGTTCCAGGCCACCTGCGCGATCTGCCAGTGCTTCATGCCGCTGCCCCCACCGCCCGGGGCACGCGCCAGCCCAGGGACATAGAAAAACGCCGTCCGCAGGGATGATCTGCGAACGGCGTCGGGAATCAAGTCACAGCCCGGACAGGACCGGTGGCGCGGTGCCTCAAGCGGCCTCGGCCGCGGCGGCCATCTCGCGCGCGGCAAGCAGGCGGTCCATCGCCGCCTCGCGCGTCTCCGGCGTCTCGCTGCCGGCCGCGTCGTAGGCGGCCTCGGCCTCCTTCACACGGGCGGCGGCGGCGGCGCGGGAGAGCGAGGCGACGGGCGTCGCCTCATCCGCCAGCACCGTGACGCGGGTCGGCGTGATCTCGGCGAAGCCGCCGAGCACGAACAGCCTCTCGGTGGTCTGCCCGTTCTCCTGCACGCGGATGACGCCGCCCTTGAGGGCCACGATCATCGGCGCCATGCCGGGGAGCACCCCCATCTCGCCCTCCGCCGCCGGGATGATGGCCATCTCGACGGGGCGGGAGAGAAGGAGCTTCTCCGGGCTCACCAGTTCCAGGTCGAAGGTCGCCATGGATCAGCTCCCCCTGCCCGGTTCAGGCCGCGGCCTTGAGGGTCTCGGCCTTCTTCACCGCGTCCTCGATGGTGCCGACCATGTAGAAGGCGGCCTCGGGGAGGTGGTCGTACTCGCCCTTGCAGATGGCGGCGAAGGAGCGGACCGTGTCCTCGATCTTGACGAACACGCCCGGCGTGCCCGTGAAGACCTCGGCGACGTGGAAGGGCTGGCTGAGGAAGCGCTGGATCTTGCGCGCGCGCGCCACGATCAGCTTGTCGTCCTCGGACAGCTCGTCCATGCCCAGGATGGCGATGATGTCCTGCAGCGACTTGTAGGTCTGCAGGATGCGCTGCACCTCGCGGGCCGTGTTGTAGTGCTCGTCGCCGATGACGCGGGGGTCCATCGCGCGGCTCGTGGAGTCCAGCGGGTCCACGGCCGGGAAGATGGCCTGCTCGGCGATCGAGCGCGACAGCACGGTGGTCGCGTCGAGGTGGGCGAAGGAGGCGGCGGGGGCCGGGTCGGTCAGGTCGTCGGCGGGCACGTAGATGGCCTGCACCGAGGTGATCGAGCCCTTCTTCGTCGAGGTGATCCGCTCCTGCAGGGCGCCCATGTCGGTGGCCAGCGTCGGCTGGTAGCCCACCGCGGAGGGGATGCGGCCGAGCAGGGCCGAGACCTCGGCGCCCGCCTGGGTGAAGCGGAAGATGTTGTCGATGAAGAAGAGCACGTCCTGGCCCTGCTCATCGCGGAAATACTCCGCCATGGACAGGCCGGAGAGCGCGACGCGGGCGCGGGCGCCCGGCGGCTCGTTCATCTGGCCATAGACCAGCGCCACCTTCGAGCCCTCGGTGGAGCCGTTCTCGCCGAGCTTGATGACGCCGGCATCGATCATCTCGTGATAGAGATCGTTGCCCTCGCGCGTGCGCTCGCCGACGCCGGCGAACACGGACACGCCGCCATGGCCCTTGGCGATGTTGTTGATCAGCTCCTGGATGGTCACCGTCTTGCCGACGCCGGCGCCGCCGAACAGGCCGATCTTGCCGCCCTTCAGGTAGGGGCACATCAGGTCGACGACCTTGATGCCCGTCACCAGGATCTCGGCCGAGGTGGCCTGGTCCTCAAAGGCGGGAGCATCGCGGTGGATGGTGTAGCTCTTGGTTGCGGCCACCGGGCCGCGCTCGTCAATCGGCTCGCCGATGACGTTCAGGATGCGGCCGAGGGTGCCCTCGCCCACCGGCACGGAGATGCCGGCGCCCGTGTCCACCACCTCGGCGCCGCGGACCAGGCCGTCGGTCGTGTCCATGGCGATGGTGCGGACGGTGCGCTCACCGAGGTGCTGCGCGACTTCCAGCACCAGGGTGCGGTCGCCGATCATCACCTTCAGGGCGTTCTGCATGCTCGGCAGTTCGGCGGGGAACTGCACGTCCACGACAGCGCCCAGGACCTGCGTGACCTTGCCAACGTTGTTCTTCATGGCCGTCATTCCCCTCAGAGGGCTTCCGCACCCGAGATGATCTCGATCAGCTCGCGGGTGATGTTCGCCTGACGCGTACGGTTGTAGGTCAGGGTCAGCTTGTTGATCATGTCGCCGGCGTTGCGCGTGGCGTTGTCCATGGCGTTCATCTGGCTGCCGAAGAAGCCAGCGGAATTCTCCAGCAGCGCGCGGTAGATCTGGATGGCCAGATTCTTCGGCAGCAGCTGCGCCAGGATCGTCGCCTCGTCCGGCTCGTACTCGTACCACGCCTGCGCGTCACCCGCCTCGGCCTTGGCCTCCGGCAGCTCCGCCGGGATCAGCTGCTGGCCCGTGGGGGTCTGGCTGATCACGTTGCGGAAGCGGTTGTAGATGAGCGTGCAGACGTCGAACTCGCCCGCCTCCAGCATCGCGGTGACGCGGGTGGCGATCTCGTTCGCATCCTCGAAGCCGACGCGCTTCTTGCCCTGGAAGCTGACCTCGCCCACCACGCGGGAGGCGAATTCACGCTTCAGGTAGGAGGCGCCCTTGCGGCCGACGGTCAGGATCTTGACCGTCTTGCCTTCCGACTCCAGCGCCCGGATCCGGGCGCGGGCGAAGCGGCTCACATTGGTGTTGAAGGGGCCGGCCAGACCGCGGTCGCCGGTGACGACGACCAGCAGGTGCACCTGGTCCGCGCCGGTGCCCACGAGGAGCTTCGGCGCGTCCGGGTTGCCGGCCACCGCCTGCCCGAGCGCGCCCAGCATGCGGGCCATGCGCTCGGCATAGGGGCGGGCGGCCTCGGCCTGCTGCTGGGCGCGGCGGAGCTTCGCCGCCGCGACCATCTTCATCGCCTGGGTGATCTTCCGGGTGGATTTGACGCTGTTGATGCGTCCCCGGAGTTCCTTGAGGTTGGCCATGCTGTCTGCCCCGGCCCGATCTCAGACCGCGAAGGACTTGGCGAAGTCGTCCATGAAGGACACCAGCTTCGCCTCGTTCTCCTTGGTGATCTCCTTCTTGTCGCGGATGCTGGCGACGATTTCAGGCGCATTGGCCTTGATCGAGGAAAGCAGCTGCGTCTCGAAGGCGCCGACCTTGGCGACCGGGATCTTGTCCAGGTAGCCGCGGACGCCGGCGAAGAGCGAGATCACCTGCTCCTCGACGGGCACCGGCTTGAACTGCGGCTGCTTCAGCAGCTCGGTCAGGCGCGCGCCACGGGCCAGCAGGGCCTGGGTGGAGGCGTCGAGATCCGAGGCGAACTGGGCGAAGGCCGCCATCTCGCGGTACTGGGCCAGCTCCAGCTTGATCTTGCCGGCGACCTGCTTCATCGCCTTGATCTGGGCGGCGGAGCCGACGCGGGAGACCGAGAGGCCGACGTTCACGGCGGGGCGGATGCCCTTGAAGAACAGCTCGGTCTCCAGGAAGATCTGCCCGTCCGTGATCGAGATCACGTTGGTCGGGATGTAGGCGGAGACGTCGCCCGCCTGCGTCTCGATCACCGGCAGCGCGGTCAGCGAGCCGAGGCCGGCGGCCTCGCCCATCTTGGCCGCGCGCTCGAGCAGGCGCGAGTGCAGGTAGAACACGTCGCCCGGATAGGCCTCGCGGCCCGGCGGGCGGCGCAGCAGCAGCGACATCTGGCGGTAGGCCACGGCCTGCTTCGACAGATCGTCGTAGAAGATGACCGCGTGCTTGCCGCTGTCGCGGAAGAACTCGCCCATGGCGCAGCCCGTGTAGGGCGCCAGGAACTGCATCGGCGCCGGGTCGGACGCCGTGGCGGCGACGACGATGGAGTATTCCATCGCGCCGTTCTCTTCCAACGTGCGGACCAGCTGCGCCACCGTCGAGCGCTTCTGCCCGATGGCGACGTAGATGCAGTAGAGCTTCTTCGACTCATCCCCGGAAGCGTTGATCTGCTTCTGGTTGATGATGGTGTCGATGATGACGGCGGTCTTGCCGGTCTGGCGGTCGCCGATGACCAGCTCACGCTGGCCGCGGCCGATCGGGATCAGCGCGTCGATCGCCTTCACGCCCGTCTGCATCGGCTCGTGCACCGACTTGCGCGGGATGATGCCGGGCGCCTTCACCTCGACCAGGGCGCGGGTCACGTCGACCAGCGGACCCTTGCCGTCGATCGGGTTGCCCAGGCCATCGACCACGCGGCCGAGCAGGCCGCGGCCGACCGGCACGTCGACGATGTCACCCGTGCGGGAGACGGTGTCGCCCTCGCGGATCTGCTGGTCGTTGCCGAAAATGACGACGCCGACGTTGTCGGTCTCGAGATTGAGCGCCATGCCCTTGAGGCCGGCGGAGGGGAACTCCACCAGCTCACCGGCCATGACATTCTGCAGGCCGTAGACGCGGGCAATGCCGTCGCCCACGGTCAGCACGGTGCCGACCTCGGCAACATTCGCATCGGCGTCGAAACCGGCGATCTGCTGCTTCAGGATCTCCGAGATCTCGGCGGGACGGATCTCCATATCAGGCGGCCCCCTTCATGGCGTACTGCAGGCGCTGCAGCTTGGACTTGATCGAGCTGTCGTAGAGGCGGGACCCGAGACGGACGACCAGGCCACCCAGCAGGGTGGTGTCGACGCGCTCGACCAGCTTCACGTTGGAATACCCGGCTTCCGTCAGCCGCGCGACGAGCTGCGTGCGCTGCGTGTCGGAAAGCGGATGGGCGGTGGCGACCTCGGCGGTCTGCTGACCGCGCTGCTCGGCGAGCAGCGTGCCGAAGGCGGCGATCACCTGCGGCAGCGCCGCGAGGCGGCGGTTGGCGATCATCACGCCGACCAGGTTGCGGACCTCGCCGGAGATTCCGGCGCGCTCCAGCACGGCGAGAGCGCCGCGCCGCTGCGCGCCGCTGTCGAGGCGCGGATCCTCGACGAAGGCGCGGAAGGCCGCGTCCTTCGACCAGAGGCCGTTCAGGCTGTCCAGGTCGGCGGCGACGGAATCGACCGCCTTCTTGTCCTTGGCCAGCTCCAGCAGCGCCAGCGCGTAGCGCTGCGCGAGGCCGGAAGGTTGGGTCGCGTTGGGCGAGACGTTGGTCGCTTCGGAGGCCACGGAGGATCCCGTTCTCTGCTATCCCGGCGTCCCGCCGCGCGGTGCCCCGGAGGGCATTCCGGCGGTTGGACATGATTTCGACGCGCGCGGACATCGTCCGCCGCGGCGGCCCGGCATTAACACAAGGTATTGCGGCGCGGCAACGGGGGGTGCGGCGGATTCGTTACCGGGTCTTCACCAGCCTGTCGCAATTTGTCGCTTTGCCGCGCCGCGTCACAGGAAGCTGACGGGGTCGATATCGACCTGCACTCGCACCCCGGCCGGCACCCCGGCGCGGGAGAGCCACTCCCGCAGCAGCGGCTGCACCGCCACGTCCCGCCGCGCCTTCAGCAGCAGCCGCCGCCGGTGCCGCCCGCGCAGCAGGGCAAGCGGCGCCGGCGCCGGGCCCAGCACCTCCACCCCCTCCGCCTGCGGCGCGGTGAGCCCCAGGTCGCGCGCCGCGCGGTCCGCCTCCCGCTCATCCTCGGCCGAGACGATCAGCGCGGCGAGCCGGCCGAAGGGCGGCCAGTGGCCGGGGCGGCGGCTTTCCGCCTCGGCCTCCATGAAGGCGTCGAGATCGCCCGAGACCAGCGCCTCCAGCACCGGATGCTCGGGGCTCCAGGTCTGCAGCAGCACCCGCCCCGGCGCCTCGGCCCGGCCGGCGCGGCCGGCCACCTGGTGCAGCAGCTGCACCGTGCGCTCAGCGGCGCGCAGGTCGCCGCCCGCGAGGCCGAGATCGGCATCCACCACCCCCACCAGGGTCAGGTGCGGGAAGTGCCAGCCCTTGGCGACGATCTGCGTGCCGATGATGAGGTCCACCTCGCGCTCCTGGATGGCGCGCGCCGCCTCGGCCGCCGCGGCGGGGCCGGGGATGGTGTCGGAAGCCATCACCAGCCGCCGCGCCTCGGGGAAGAGCAGCGCCGCCTCCTCCTGCACCCGCTCCACGCCAGGGCCGAGCGGCGTCAGGCTGCCCTCGGCGGCGCATTCGGGGCAGGTCTCGGGAATCGGCTCGGCATGGCCGCAATGGTGGCATTGCAGGGTGCGGCGCACCCGGTGCTCCACCAGCCAGGCGGTGCAGTTGGGGCAGCGCATGCGGTGGCCGCAGCTGCGGCAGAGCGTCAGCGGCGCATAGCCCCGCCGGTTGAGGAACAGCATGGCCTGCTGTCCCGCCGCCAGCGTCTCCCGCACCGCCTCGACGAGGGGCGGGCTGAGGAAGCGGCCGCGCTCGGGCGGCGTGCGCCGCTGGTCGATCACCGCCACCTCGGGCAGGCTGGCGCCGCCATGCCGCACCGGCAGGTGCAGCGCGGCGTAGCGGCCAGTCCCGGCATTGGTCAGCGTCTCCAGGCTGGGCGTGGCGGAGACCAGCACGCAGGCGGCGCCGGCGAGGCGTGCGCGCACCACCGCCATGTCCCGCGCGTGGTAGATGACGCCCTCCTCCTGCTTGAAGGCGGTCTCGTGCTCCTCGTCCACGATGATCAGGCCGAGATCCGGGAAGGGCAGGAACAGGGCCGAGCGGGCGCCCACCAGCACCGGCGCCCGCCCCTCGGCCACGGCGCGCCAGGTGTCCCGCCGCAGCCGGCTGCCGAGCTCGGAGTGCCACAGGGCGGGCGGGCCGCCGAAGCGCCGCTCGAACCGCTCCAGCCACTGGGTGGAGAGGGCGATCTCGGGCAGCAGCACCAGCGCTTGGCGGCCCTGCTCCAGGCATTCCGCCACCGCCTCCAGATACACCTCCGTCTTGCCCGAACCGGTGACGCCGGTGAGCAGCGTGACACCGAAGGCCCGCGCCGCGGTGGCCTCCCGCAGCGCCGCCGCCACCTGCCCCTGCTCGGTGCCGAGGGTGGGTCCGGGGTGGGCGGGGTCGGGGCGTGGGAACTCGGCGCCGGCCGGCAGCAGGGCGGGCTCGAGCAGCCCGGCCCCGGCCATGCCGCGCACCACGCCGGCGGAGACGCCGGCCTCGGCGGCCAGGGTGGCGGCGGTGTAGACCTCGCCCGGCTCCATCGCGTCCAGCACGCGGCGGCGCGCCTCGGTCAGCCGCCCCTCCCCCTGGCCCTCCCCCTGGGCCGCGCGCCGCCCGGCGGCGGCGAGGCGCCAGCCGGCCTTCTGCGCCGGCGGCTCCAGCGCCGAGGGGCTGCTCATCGCCATGCGCAGCACCGCGCCGGGCGGGCTCAGCGTATAGGCCGCCACCCATTCGACGAAGCGGCGCAGGCTGGCCGTCATCGGCGGCACCGGCAGCACCTCCACGATGTCGCGCAGGCGGCGTTCCGGCAGGTCGGGATCGGCCTCGCCATCCCACACCACGCCGTAGAGCTGCCGGCCCGAGAGCGGCACCACCACGAAGCTGCCGGCCGGCGGCACGTCCCGGCCGGCCGGCACCCGGTAGTCATAGGCCCCGGCCAGCGGCAGGGGCAGCAGCACACGCAGACGAGCCATCGAGCCCCTTCTCCAAGACCTTCCCCGGGCGGCACGGCCTTTCGCCCGGCACCCGCCATCCGCTAGATAGGGTGACACGACCCCGGGACGCACCCCCTCCTCCTCGCAACCGGCGCATGTCGCCGCGCCACAGGAAACCGCCTCATGAAGTTCTTCGTCGACACCGCCGAGGTGTCCGAGATCCGCGCGCTTGCCGAGCTCGGCATGGTCGACGGCGTCACCACCAACCCCTCGCTGATCGCCAAGTCCGGCCGCAACATGGCCGAGGTGATCGCCGAGATCTGCACCGTGACGCCCGGCCACGTCTCCGCCGAGGTGACGGCGACCGACTACGAGACCATGCTGGCCGAGGGCCGCTTCCTGCGCGGCATCGCCTCGAACGTGGCGGTGAAGGTGCCGCTGACCGAGGCCGGGCTGCGCACCTGCCGCGCGCTCTCCGACGAGGGCACGCCGGTCAACGTCACGCTGTGCTTCTCCCCCACCCAGGCGCTGCTGGCGGCCAAGGCGGGGGCCACCTACGTCTCGCCCTTCGTCGGCCGGCTGGACGACCTGGCGCAGGACGGCATGCAGCTGATCGCCGACATCGTGCAGATCTACCGCAACTACCCCGCGATCCGGACCGAGGTGCTGGTGGCCTCCATCCGCCACCCGCTGCACCTGGCGCAGGCGGCCAAGCTCGGCGCCGGCGTGGCCACCCTGCCGCCCGCCGTGATCCGCCAGCTCATCAAGCACCCGCTGACCGACCGCGGCCTGGAGGCCTTCCTGGCCGACTGGAAGAAGACCGGCCAGAGCATCCTCTGAGCCGGGCGCGGGGCGCGGAGGGCGGCATGACACCCGAGGATGTGGCCGCCTGGCTGCGGGCCCATCCCGGCTTCCTGGCCGAGCAGCCCGAGCTGTACCGGCTGCTTGCGCCGCCGCGCCGCGTCCATGGCGAGGAGCTGGCCGACCACATGGCGGCGATGCTCTCCGCCGAGCGCGCCGCCAGCCGCGAGATGGCGGACGCGGCGCGCGAGGGGGCGGGCTTCGCCGCCCGCGCCCGCGCCGCCGTGCTGGCGCTGATCCCGAGCGCCGACCCGGCCGAGACGGTGAGCCAGGAATGGCCCGCCCTGCTCGGCCTCGAGCATTGCGCCCTGGCCGATGAGGGGATGCCCGCCGCGCACCGGCTGAGCCTGCCCGCCGGCACCGTGGCGCGGCTGCTGCCCGCCGGGCGCGACGCGCTGGTCCGCCCCGCCCCCACCGACCTTCCCCTGCTGCACGCCGAGGCGGCCGGCCTGGTGCGGTGCGACGCGCTGGCCCGGCTGCCCCTGCCCGGCGCGCCCTGCATGCTGGTGCTGGGCGCGCGCGGCGCCACCGGCCTGCCGGCGCGCGGCGCCGGGCCGGACCTGCTGTTCCTGGCGCGCGCCCTGGCCGCGGCCCTGCTGCGATGAGCGAGAACCCCGTCATGACCGGCTTCGAGGCCCGCCAGCTCTGGCTGGACTGGCTGGCGCGGGAGCGCCGGGCCAGCCGCCACACCCTGATCGCCTATGGCGGCGACCTCTCGGACTTCCTGGACTTCCTCACCCGCCACCATGGCGAGGAACCCACCATGGCCAGCTTCGCCGCGCTGCGGCCGGCCGACCTGCGCGCCTTCCTGGCCGAGCGCGCGACGCGCGACGGCGTGGGCAACGCCACCCGCGCGCGGCAGCTCGCCGCCATACGCGGCTTCCTGCGCTTCCTGGCCCGCCACCACGGCCTGCCGCCGCTGGCGCTGGCCGGGCTGCGCGGCCCGCGCGTGGTGCCCCCCGCGCCCCGCCCGCTGACGCCGGAGCAGGCGATCGACGTCTCCCGCGCCGCCGGCGACGTGGAGAACAGCCCCCTCCTTTCGGCGCGCGACACGGCGCTGTTCACCCTGCTCTATGGCTGCGGCCTGCGCATCTCGGAGGCGCTGGCGCTGGATGTGAAGGACGCGCCGAAGGCCCGGCAGGCGCTCCGCATCACCGGCAAGGGCGAGAAGGAGCGGCTGGTGCCGGTGCTGCCCGCGGTGGCCGAGGCGGTGGCGGCCTATCTGCGGCTGCGCGGCGCCGCCCTGCCGGAGGAACCGCTCTTCCTCGGCGCGCGGGGCGACAGGCTGGACCCGGGCGTGGCGCAGAAGGCGCTGCGCACCTATCGCCGCCTCGTCGGCCTGCCGGAGAGCGCCACGCCGCACGCGCTGCGCCACTCCTTCGCCACCCACCTGCTGGGCGCGGGGGGCGACCTGCGCGCCATCCAGGAACTGCTCGGCCATGCCAGCCTCTCCACCACCCAGCGCTACACCAGCGTCGATGCGGTGAAGCTGCTGGAGACTTGGCAGAAGGCGCATCCGCGCAGCGACTAGGCCGCGCCCCTCGCCTCAGCGCCGGCCGAGGCGGCGCATCATCCAGTCCGACCACGCGCCGCAGCGGCTCAGCATGCGGCCCTCCAGCGAGCCCAGCCCGTTCACCTGGGCTGGCCAGCGTGCCTGGCACCAGCCCAGCGCGCGCTGCGACCAGGCATGCTGCTCGCGCAGCACGAAGATGCCGAGCAGCAGGAAGACGGTGCCGTTCATCACCGGCAGGATCAGGCCGATCACGCCAAGCAGCAGCAGCAACCAGCCGGCCAGCTTGCGTTTCCAGGACGGGCGATAGACGAGCATGGCATGGCAGATGGCCCTGCCCCGGCCTCGGCTCAAGAAGCCTGCCTCATGGCTGGCGCATGGCCCCGGCCGTCAGCAGCAGCAGCGCCGCCACCGGCAGGCAGAAGGCGAAGCCCAGCACCAGGAAGCCCGCCGCCCCCGCCACCCCGCCCAGGAAGAAGCCGCCCAGCAATCCGAGCAGCAGGCGCAGCTTGGCGCGGTCCGCCCGCACGAAGGGGCGGCCCTCCAGCGTGCCGGCGCGGTTCCAGTAGAGCAGCCTGCCCAGTTCCACGCCGATGTCGGTGACGATGCCGGTGACATGGGTGGTGCGCATCCGCGCGCCGGAGATCTTGGTGATGGTGGCGTTCTGCAGCCCCATCAGGAAGCAGAGCAGCGGCGTCGCCAGCGCCGCGGGCGGCAGCCCGCCCGATCGCTGCGCCACCAGCCAGCCGGCGCCGCCGCCGGCCAGCAGCAGCCCCGCCTCCAGCCGCAGCGGCGCCAGGTAGGGGTTGGGCCGCCCGCGCCGGCGGCCATGGTTGATCAGCATGGCCGAGGCCATGGCGCCGCCCGTGAAGGCCAGCAGCGCGAGCAGCCCCGCCAGCACCACGGGCACGGCGCCGAGCACCAGATGGTCCGCCATGGCCGAGACGATACCGGACATGTGCGAGGTGTAGGCGCCGGCCAGCAGGAAGCCGCCGGCATTGACCGCCCCCGCCACGGCGGCGAGGCAGAGGCTCAGCCCCGCCTCGCTCAATCCTGCGCGGGCGAGGCCGGCCAGGGGCGGGCGCGGGTGAAGCGAGCCCACCCGCGCCGCGCCGCTCAGATGTGCAGCGGCCGGCCGTCGACGGCCAGGGCGGCTTCCTTCACCGCCTCGTTCAGCGTCGGGTGGGCGTGGCAGGTGCGGGCCACATCCTCGGCGCTGGCGCCGAACTCCATGGCGATGGCGACCTCGGCGATCAGCGTGCCGGCATCCGGGCCCAGGATGTGGCAGCCCAGCACGCGGTCCGTTTCCTTGTCGGCCAGGATCTTCACGAAGCCGTCCACATCGCCCATGGCGCGGGCGCGGCCATTGGCCATGAAGGGGAACTTGCCGACCTTGTAGGCCTGGCCGCGCGCCTTCAGCTCCTCCTCGCTCTCGCCCACGCTGGCAATCTCGGGCCAAGTGTAGACGATGGCGGGGATGACGCCGTAGTTCACGTGGCCGGCCTGGCCCACCAGCATCTCGGCCAGCGCCACGCCCTCATCCTCAGCCTTGTGGGCCAGCATGGCGCCGGCGATGACGTCGCCGATCGCGTAGATGCCGGGGATGTTGGTGGCGAAGTGGCCGTCGGTCTTCACCCGGCCGCGCTCGTCCAGCTCGACGCCGACCTCGGCGAGGCCGAGGCCCTCGGTGTAGGCGCGGCGGCCGATGGCCAGCAGCACCACATCGGCCTTGATCTCCTCGGCCGCGCCGCCGGCGGCGGGCTCCACCGTCAGGGTCACGCCCTCGGCCGACTTGGCGGCGCCGGTCACCTTGGACTTCAGCCTGAACTTCATGCCCTGCTTGGCGAGCACGCGCTCGAACTGCTTGGCCGTCTCGGCATCCATGCCGGGGGCCAGGCGGTCGAGATACTCGATCACCGTCACCTCGGCGCCGAGGCGGCGCCACACGCTGCCCAGCTCCAGCCCGATGACGCCGCCGCCGATGACGACGAGGTGGCCCGGCACCTTCTCCAGCTCCAGCGCGCCGGTGGAGGTGACGACCTGCTTCTCATCGACCTCGACGCCGCGCAGCGGCGCGCTGTCCGAGCCGGTGGCGATGACGATGTTCTTCGTCTCGTAGGTCTGGCCGGCGACCTCCACCTTGCCGGGGGCGACGATCTTCCCGGCCCCCTTCAGCCAGGTGATCTTGTTCTTCTTGAAGAGGAACTCGACGCCCTTGGTGTTGGCGGCCACCACCTCGCCCTTGCGCGCCTGCATGCGCGCCAGGTCGAGCTTCACGCCCTCGACGATGATGCCGTGGTCGGCGAATTTGTGCTTGGTCTCCTCGAAGCTCTCCGAGGATTGCAGCAGCGCCTTCGAGGGGATGCAGCCGATGTTGAGGCAGGTGCCGCCCAGCGTCTCCCGCTTCTCGACGCAGGCCACCTTCAGCCCGAGCTGCGCGGCGCGGATGGCGCACACATAACCGCCGGGGCCGGCGCCGATCACGATCACGTCGAAGCTGTCGGACATGGGGCAAAAGTCCTGCTTGGCAATGGAATGTGACGGGCAAACTGGCGCGGCCGGCGCCATCGGGCAAGGGGGCAGCGTGCCGGAGCCGGCCCCTGGCGGCGCGATCCTGCCCCTCCCGCCCCGCATGCGCCCCGGCCGCCACAGGGGCGGGCATGGGGCCGGGCCCGCGCAGGGATGTTGCGCGCCATGCCCCGCCTCTGCCACGCTGCCCGCAATGGGAGGGGGCCAAAACGAAGCCTCCCCCGTGGAGGAATGACGAGAATGCCCACCCGCTCCGACCGGGCGCTGCCGCGCCGCAACGTCCTGGCTCTCGCCGCCGGCGCTGCCGCCGCCGGCGCCCTGGCGCGCCCTGCCCTGGCACAGGGCTTCCCCGCCCGGCAGATCCGCCTGATGGTGCCCTGGCCCCCTGGCGGCTCGGCCGACGCGCAGCTCCGCTCGATGGCCGATCTCGCCACGCGCAGCCTGGGCCACCCGGTGGTGATCGAGAACCGCTCCGGCGCGCGCGGGCTGCTGGCCGCCCAGGCGCTGCTGCAGGCGGCGCCCGATGGCTACACCCTGGCCCAGCACCACCTCTCGGTGATCCGCCATCCCTACATGACCAAGGCGAAGTCCTGGGACCCGGTGGAGGATTTCACCCCGGTCATCGGCCTCACCGGCTGGCTGTTCGGCGTGGTGGTGCGGACGGACAGCCCGATCAAGAGCTGGGCCGACTACGTGGCGGCGGTGAAGGCGCGCCCGGGGATGATGACCTATTCCACCAGCGGCATCGGCACCACCAACCACCTCGCCATGGAGGATATCTGCAACCGGCTGGGGATGCAGATGACGCATGTGCCCTTCCGCGGCAGCACGGAAGGGGTGACGGCGCTGCTCGGCGGGCAGATCGACAGCATCGCCGACAGCTCGGCCTGGGTGCCGCAGGTGGAGGCGGGGCAGTTCCGCCTGCTCAGCGTCTGGTCGCCCGAGCGGGCCAAGCGTTTCCCCGATGTGCCGACGCTGCGGGAGCTGGGCATCGACCTCGCCGTCACCTCGCCCTACGGCATCGCCGGGCCGAAGGGCATGGACCCGGGCGTGGTGCGCGTGCTGCACGACGCCTTCAAGGCCGCGCTGATGAGCCCCGAGAACACGGCGATCCGCGAGAAATGGGACATGCCGCTGAACTACATGGACACCGAGGCCTATCGCGACTTCACGGTGCGCCGCGCCGCCTATGAGAAGGCGATGGTGGCGCGGCTCAACCTCAGCATCGACGGCTGAAACGCGAAGCGGGGGCCGCGCAACGCGGCCCCCGCCCCTTCATCCCGGGCCCGGAAGGGCCGGGCCTCAGATGTCCAGCATCAGCCGGCGCGGGTCCTCGATGCTCTCCTTCACGCGCACCAGGAAGGACACCGCCTCCTTCCCGTCGACGATGCGGTGGTCGTAGGAGAGCGCCAGGTACATCATCGGGCGGATCTCGATCTTGCCGCCCACCACCATCGGGCGCTCCTGGATCTTGTGCATGCCCAGGATGCCGGACTGCGGCGGATTCAGGATCGGCGTCGACATCAGCGAGCCGTAGATGCCGCCATTGGTGATGGTGAAGCTGCCGCCCGAGAGCTCGTCGAGCTTCAGCTGGCCATCACGCGCCTTGCGGCCGAAGCCGGAGATGCTCTTCTCGATCTCGGCGAAGGACATCTGGTCGGCGTGCTTCAGCACCGGCACGACGAGGCCGGACGGGCCGCCCACCGCGATGCCCATGTGCACGAAGTTCTTGTAGACCAGATCGTCGCCGTCGATCTCGGCGTTGACGGCCGGGAACTCCTTCAGCGCCGAGACGCAGGCCTTCACGAAGAAGGACATGAAGCCGAGCTTGGTGCCCTGCTTCTTCTCGAACACGTCCTTGTACTCGTTCCGCAGCGCCATCACCGCGCCCATGTCCACCTCGTTGAAGGTGGTCAGCATGGCGGCGGTGTTCTGCGCCTCCTTCAGCCGGTTGGCGATGGTCTTGCGCAGGCGGGTCATCTTCACCCGCTCCTCGCCGCCCTCCAGGGCGCGCGGGGCCTTCGGCGCGGCGGGCTTCGCCGCCTCGGGCGCCGGGCGGGCCAGGAAAGCCTGCACGTCGCCCTTGCTGATGCGACCGTCCTTCGCCGTGCCGGTGCCGACCTGCTCGGCCGACACCTTGTTCTCGGCCATCATCTTGGCGGCGGCGGGCAGCGGCGCGTGGCCGACGCCGGGGCGGCCGACCGGGCCGGTCTCGGCGCGCGGCGCCTCCACCTTCGGGCCGGCGGGGGCGGCGGCGGGCGCCGCGGGGGCGCTCGCGGCCTTGTCGGCGGCGGGCTTCGGCGCGGCGGCCTTGCCGTCGCCGGCGCCGATCACGCCGAGCACGGCGCCCGGCTCGACCTCGGCGCCCTCATCGGCGGTGATCGACTCCAGCACGCCGGCGGAGGGCGCGTTGACCTCCACCGTGACCTTGTCGGTCTCCAGCTCCACCAGCGGCTCGTCGGCCGCAACCGCGTCACCGGCCTTCTTCATCCACTTGGCCACCGTCGCGGTGGACACGCTCTCGCCCAGTGTGGGCACCACAATTTCGGTCATTCTGCCGTCGCCTTCTTGCCGGTGCGATGCTCAGGAATGGGTCAGTCGAGGCCCAGCGCTTCGCGCACCAGGGCCTCCTGCTGTTGCTGATGGACCTTGGCCAGGCCGGTGGCCGGGCTCGCCGCCTCGGCGCGGCCCACATAGTCGGGCCGCTTGGCCTTGATATCGAGGTCCTTCAGCACCTTTTCGATGCGCCGGTCGACGAAGGTCCAGGCGCCCATGTTCTCGGGCTCCTCCTGGCACCAGACCACCTCGGCATTCTTGTACTCGGCGAGCGCCTTGGCGAGGCTGACGCGCGGGAAGGGATGGATCTGCTCCACCCGCACGATGGCCACGTCCTGCACGCCCTTGTCGCGGCGCTCCTGCAGCAGGTCGTAATAGACCTTGCCGGTGCAGAGCACGACGCGCTTCACCTGCTCGGCGGGGGCGATGGCGTCCACCTCCGGGATCACGGTGCGGAAGGTGGAGCCGGGCGCGAACTCCGAGAGGCTGCTGATCGCCAGCTTGTGGCGCAGCAGGGACTTCGGCGTCATCACCACCAGCGGCTTGCGGTAGTTGCGCTTCAGCTGCCGGCGCAGGGCGTGGAAGTAGTTGGCCGGCGTGGTGAAGTTGCACACCGCCATGTTGCGCTCGGCGCAGAGCTGCAGGTAGCGCTCGAGGCGGGCGGAGGAGTGCTCCGGCCCCTGCCCCTCATAGCCGTGCGGCAGCAGCATCACGAGGCCGGACATGCGCAGCCACTTGGTCTCGGCGCTGGCGATGAACTGGTCGATGATGACCTGCGCGCCATTGGCGAAGTCGCCGAACTGCGCCTCCCACAGCACCAGGGTCTGCGGGTCCGCCAGGGTGTAGCCGTAGTCGAAGCCCAGCACGCCCATCTCGGAGAGCAGCGAGTTGAAGGCCTCCATCCGCGCCTGTCCGTCGCGGATGTTGTTCAGCGGCATGTACTCCGCCTGGCTCTGCTGGTCGATCAGCACGCAATGGCGGTGGGAGAAGGTGCCGCGCTGCACGTCCTCGCCCGAGAGGCGGACACGGTGGCCCTCCAGCAGCAGGGTGCCGAAGGCCAGCGCCTCGCCGGTCGCCCAGTCGATCCCCTCGCCCGTCTCGATGGCGTTCTTCTTGGCCTCGAGCTGGCGGACGATCTTGGAGTTGGCGTTGAAGCCCTCCGGCACGCGGGAGAGGGCGCCGCCCACCTCGCGCAGCGTGGCGAGGTCGACGGCGGTGCCGTCCTCCTTCTCCTCGTCATCCGAGCCGGCGGCCTTGAGGCCGGCCCAGTGGCCCTCCAGCCAGTCCGCCTTGTTCGGCTTGAAGGTCTGGGCGGCCTGGTAGGCCTCCTCGAGCTTGGCATAGAAGGCGTCGAGCATCGCCTTGCCATCCTCGGCCGGCACGGCGCCGGAGGCGGCGAGCGCCTCGGCGTATTTCGTGCGGGTCGTCTTCATCTCCTTGATCCGGCCATACATGGTCGGCTGGGTGAAGGCGGGCTCGTCCGTCTCGTTGTGGCCGTGGCGGCGGTAGCAGACGATGTCCAGCACGATGTCCGCGCCGAACTGCATGCGGTACTCGGCGGCGAGCCGAGCGCAGAACACCACGGCCTCCGGCTGGTCGCCATTGACGTGCAGGATCGGCGCCTGGATCGACTTGGCGACATCCGTGCAATACAGGCCCGAATAGGCGTGCAGCGGCACGGTGGTGAAGCCGATCTGGTTGTTCACCACCACATGCACGGTGCCGCCGGTGCGGTAGCCGATGAGCTGGCTCATCGCCAGCGTCTCATAGACCAGGCCCTGGCCGGCGAAGGCGGCGTCGCCATGCAGCAGGATGCCCATGACGGAGCGGCGGGTGCGGGTGTCGCCCGCCATGTCCTGGCGCGCGCGCACCTTGCCCACCACCACCGGGTCCACCGCCTCGAGATGCGAGGGGTTGGGCTGCAGCGAGAGGTGCACCTGGCGGCCGTTGATCTCGACATCGGTCGAGGTGCCGAGGTGGTACTTCACGTCGCCCGAGCCCTGCACGTCGTCGGGGTGCGCCGGCGTGCCCTTGAACTCGGAGAAGACCTGGGTGAAGGGCTTCTTCACCACATTGACCAGCGTGTTCAGCCGGCCGCGATGCGGCATGCCGATGGCGATCTCGTTGACGCCCTGCCCCGCCGCGGTCTCGATGATGGCCTGCAGCGCCGGGATGGTGACCTCGCCGCCCTCCAGCCCGAAGCGCTTGGTGCCGACATACTTGCGGGCACAGAAGGCCTCGAAGCCCTCGGCCTCGGTCAGCTGCTGCAGGATGGCGCGGCGGCCGTCATTGTCGAAGGCGCGCGTCCAGGGCGCGCCCTCGATGCGCTGCTGGATCCAGGATTTCTGCTCCGGGTCCTGGATGTGCATGAACTCGACGCCGATCGGCCCGCAATAGGTCGCGCGCAGGATCTGCACGATCTCGCGCAGCGAGGCCGTCTCCTTGCCGAGCACGCGGTCGATGAAGATCGGCCGGTCCATGTCGGCGTCGGTGAAGCCGTAGGTCTTGGGGTCCAGCTCCGGGTGCGGCTTGGCCTGCTGCAGGCCGAGCGGGTCGAGCTGCGCCTCCAGATGGCCGCGCACGCGGTAGGCGCGGATCAGCATCAGGACGCGGATCGAATCCAGCACCTGCTGGCGCGAGGCGGCGGGGTCGGCCGCCACGGCGGGGGCCGGCTTGGCGCCCTTCTTCGGGTCGGCCTTCGGGGCCTCGGGCTCGGGCGCGAAGCCGCCGCGCGGGCGGGGCGACCAGGAAGCGCCGGTGGCGTCGTGCAGAACGGCGCGCGCATCGTCGTTCAGCGCCGCGAACAGCTCCTGGAACGAGGCGTCCACGCTGTCCGGATTCTCCACCCAGCGCGCATACAGGTCGGCGAGGAAGGTGGCGTTCGCCCCCGTCATCGCGCTTGCCAGGATATCGATACCGGCCATCATCTCCTCCTCGCCCGCACCTCGTCGGGCGCGGCGGCATCCGTTCACTACCGGGCGTCACAAAACGCAGCGCCGTCCCCGATATAGGGACGGCGCTGATTAACATAGAGGTTAAAGTCGCGGCATGGCAGCCAGCACTGACGGGCCTGCATGACAGACCCGCCCGGTTGGCCTTGCTCGCCTTGCCACGACGGGTCGGGCATCAGCCGCGCAGCGCCTTCACCATGGTCGAGCCCAGCGCCGCCGGGCTCTCGGCGACATGGATGCCGGCCTCGCGCATGGCGTTCATCTTGGCCTCGGCCGTGTCCTTGCCGCCGGAGATGACGGCGCCGGCATGGCCCATGCGGCGGCCCGGAGGGGCGGTCGCACCGGCGATGAAGCCGACCACGGGCTTGTAGTTCTTGGAGCCCGGCTTGTTCTCGCGCCCCAGGAACTCGGCCGCCTGGATCTCCGACTGGCCGCCGATCTCGCCGATCATGATGATCGACTGGGTCTCGGGGTCGGCCAGGAACATCTCCAGCACCTCGGTGAAGTCGGTGCCCTTCACCGGGTCGCCGCCGATGCCGACGCAGGTGGACTGGCCGAGGCCGGCCGCCGTGGTCTGCGCCACCGCCTCATAGGTCAGCGTGCCCGAGCGGGACACGATGCCGACAGAGCCGCGCTTGTGGATGTGGCCCGGCATGATGCCGATCTTGCAGGCGTCCGGCGTGATCACGCCCGGGCAGTTCGGCCCGATCAGGCGGGACCTGGAGCCGGAGAGGGCGCGCTTCACCTTCACCATGTCCAGCACCGGGATGCCCTCGGTGATGCAGATGATGAGCGGCACCTCGGCGTCGATCGCCTCCAGGATGGAGTCGGCGGCAAACGGCGGCGGCACATAGATGACGGAGGCGTTGGCGCCGGTGGCCTCCACGCATTCCGCCACGGTGTTGAACACCGGCAGGCCGAGATGCGTCTGGCCGCCCTTGCCCGGGGTCACGCCGCCCACATAGGTCGAGCCGTAGGCGATGCCCTGCTCGGCGTGGAAGGTGCCCTGGCTCCCGGTGAAGCCCTGGGTCATCACCTTGGTGTTCGCGTCGACGAGGATGGCCATCTTACTTGGCTCCCTTCACGGCGGCGACCACCTTCTCGGCGGCGTCGGCCAGGTTGTCGGCCGGGATGATCTTCAGGCCGCTCTCGGCCAGGATCTTCTTGCCGAGCTCCACATTGGTGCCTTCCAGGCGCACCACCAGCGGCACCGAAAGGGTCAGGTTCTTGGCCGCCTGCACCACGCCGGTCGCGATCATGTCGCACTTGGCGATGCCGCCGAAGATGTTGACCAGGATCGCCTTGACGTTGCTGTCGGAGGTGATGATCCGGAACGCCTCGGTCACGCGCTCGGCCGTCGCCGTGCCGCCGACGTCGAGGAAGTTCGCCGGGCTGGAGCCGTAGAGCTTGATGATGTCCATGGTAGACATCGCCAGGCCCGCGCCGTTCACCATGCAGCCGATCTCGCCGTCGAGCGCCACATAGTTCAGGTCGTTCTTGATCGCGTCCAGCTCCTTCGGGTCCATCTCGCTGTCGTCGCGCAGGGACTCGAGGTCCTTGTGGCGGAACAGCGCGTTGTCGTCGAAGGAGACCTTGGCATCCAGCGCCACGATCTCGCCCGCGCCGGTGACGACCAGCGGGTTGATCTCGACGATGGCGCAGTCCAGCTCGACGAAGGCTTGGTACATGGCCGTGACGAACTTGGTGAAGGAGGCGACCTGCTTGCCCTCGAGGCCCAGCCCGAAGGCCAGCTTGCGGCAGTGGAAGCCGGAGACGCCCGAGGCCGGGTCGATGACCGCCTTCAGGATCTTCTCGGGGTGGTGCTCGGCCACCTCCTCGATCTCCATGCCGCCCTCGGTGGACGCCATGATGACGATGCGGGAGGTGTCACGGTCCACCAGCAGCGAGAGGTACAGCTCGCGCTTGATGTCGCAGCCATCCTCGACATAGACACGGCTCACCAGCTTGCCGGCCGGGCCGGTCTGCTTGGTGACGAGGGTCTTGCCGATCATCGCCTCGGCCGCCGCGCGGACGTCCTCGACCGACTTGACGACGCGGACGCCGCCCTTGCCGTTCGGGTCCTCGGCGAAGCGGCCGGCGCCACGCCCACCGGCATGGATCTGGCTCTTCACCACATAGACGGGGCCGGGCAGCTTGCTTGCTGCCTCGGCCGCCTCCTCGGCGGTCCAGGCCACATGGCCGTCGAGCACCGCGACGCCGTAGCGGCGCAGCAGCTCTTTGCCCTGATATTCGTGAATATTCATCCGCTCACCCTTTGCTGGGCTGGACGGCCGGGGCGCGGCCGGATGGGGAGCGGCCGGGGCGACCGCCCCGGCCGCGGGAGGCTCAGACGCCGAGCTTCTTGAAGTCCGCGATGAGCTTCTTCACCGCGTCGCAGGATTTGTCGAAGGCGGCCTTCTCGGCGTCGGTGAACTGGACCTCGACGATCTTCTCCACGCCCTTGTCGCCGATGACGACGGGCACGCCGACATAGAAGTCGTTCATGCCGTACTCGCCGTTCAGCAGCACGGCGCAGGGCAGGACGCGCTTCTTGTCCTTCAGGTAGCTCTCCGCCATGGCGATGGCCGAGGCCGCCGGGGCATAGAAGGCCGAGCCCTTCTCCAGCAGCTTGACGATCTCGCCGCCGCCATTGGCGGTGCGGGTCACGATGGCGTCGATCTTGTCCTGGGTGGTCCAGCCCATCTTCACCAGGTCCGGCACCGGGATGCCGGCGACGGTGGAGTAGCGGGTCAGCGGCACCATGGTGTCGCCATGGCCGCCCAGCACGAAGGCCGTCACGTCCTCGACCGAGACGCCGAACTCCTCGGCCAGGAACAGGCGGAAGCGCGCGGAATCCAGCACGCCGGCCATGCCGACGACCTTCTCCGGCGGCAGGCCGGACTTCTGCTGCAGCACCCACACCATCACGTCGAGCGGGTTGGTGATGCAGATGACGAAGGCGTTCGGGGCATAGGTCTTGATGCCCTCGGCGACCTTGGTGATGACCTCGGCGTTCTTGGTCAGCAGGTCGTCGCGCGTCATGCCCGGCAGGCGGGGGAAGCCGGCGGTGACGATCACCACGTCGGCGCCCTCGATGGCGGCGTAGTCGGCGGCGCCGACCATCTTGCTGTCGAACCCGTCGACCGGGCCGGACTGCATGATGTCCAGCGCCTTGCCGGCGGCCACGCCGGCGAACACGTCGAACAGGACGACATCGCCCAGTTCCTTGAGGCCGATCAGGTGAGCGAGCGTGCCGCCAATATTGCCGGCGCCGACCAGCGCAATCTTCTTACGGGCCATAGGAGGCTCCTTCCCGAGGCGTTCGTCGATGGGCGAGATCAGGGAAATCTTGCAGCGGCTACCTACTCCGCCCCACCCGCATGGGCAAGGCGGGCTGGTGCCGTTTCAGGACAATCGGAACGCCAGGGGCCGGAGGATTGCCGCTCAAAGCGGCATGCAGCGGATCACGTCATCATGGCCGCGGGCCAGGGTGGCCAGGGTGCCCACCGGGCACTCACGCTGCGTGCCGGAGGCCAGCGGCAGGCCGGCCTGCCAGGAGGTGAGGCGCGCGCCGCCGGCCGGCGGGCGGGCGGCTGGCCGCACGGCGGTGCGCTGCGGCTGCATGGCGGGGCGGCGCAGCAGCTGGTTGCCCTTGGCGGCAGCCGGGCGGACCGCGCTGCGCTGCGGCTGCGCGGCCGGCCGGGCTGCCGTGCGGAGGACGCTGCCCGCCTTGGCGGATTTGGCGGAGACGGTGCGCCCCTCGCCGCGATTCGGCGCGGCTTCCGCGCCAGAGATCATGCCTGGGGCGGTGGAGGCGGCCAGGAGGCCGAGCAGGCAGAGCGGGATCAGTCGCATGGCAACTCCTTTCCGGTGGCGGCCCCGCTCCTCAGGTGAGGTGCGGCAGGCCCAGATAGTCGTGGCTTTGCATTTCCATCAGGCGCGACGCGGTGCGCTGGAACATCGCCGCGTTCTCGCCCTGCTCGTAGAGCTGGTCCGGCAGGGCGGCGGCCGAGGCCACCAGCTTGCAGCGGTGCTCGTAGAGCGTGTCGATCAGGGTGATGAAGCGGCGGGCCTTGTCGAAATTGTCCGGCCCCAGCCGCGGCACGCCGTCCAGCACCAGCGTGTGGTAGTGGGTGGAGATAGCCAGGTAGTCGGCCGGCCCCAGCGGCTTGCCGCAGAGCGCGTCGAAATCCGCCCGCGCCACGCCGCCCGCCGCCTGCGGGATCTCGACCCGCCGGCCGAGCACCGAGATCACCTCCGGGGCGCCATGCGGCTTGCCGGTCAGCTCCCGGAAGGCGGCATCCAGCGCCCGCTCCGCCCGGCCATCGGCCGGCGCGTGCCAGGTCGGCAGGCCCTGGATGCGGTCACGCCGGTAATCCTGCGCCGATTGCAGGTGCAGCACCGCCACGTTCCTGTTGATCAGCGCGATGAAGGGAAGGAAGGCGTCCCGCCCGGGTCGGCCCTTGAACAGATCGTCCGGCGCCGTGTTGCTGGTGGCGACGATGACGGTGCCGCGCGCGAACAGCGCCTCGAACAGCCGCCCCAGGATCATCGCGTCGGCGATGTCGTGCACCTGGAACTCGTCGAAGCAGAGCAGCGAGGCCTCGGCGAGGATCTGGTCGGCCAGCGGCGGGATCGGGTCCGCCGCGTCGCCATGCTGCTTCTTCCAGGCATGGATGCGCTGGTGCGACTGCTGCATGAACTGGTGGAAGTGGATGCGCTTCTTCCGCGGCACGTCGGCGCAGAGGAAGAACAGGTCCATCAGCATGGACTTGCCGCGCCCCACCTCGCCCACGAGGTAGAGGCCCTGCGGCGCGTTGCCCGGCGCCTCCTCCACCGGCTTGCGGCGGAAGAAGCGGCTCATGAAGCCGCCACCCTCGGCCGTGGGCTGCTCCTGCCGCGGCTCGTAGCCGCGGGTGCGGCGCCACAGATCCTGCAACGTCTCGGCGGCGAGCGCCTGGGCGGGGTCGGCGCGGAGTTCCCCCGCCGCCACCTTCGCACGGTAGGCCGGCAGAGGACCTTCAGCGGGGGACGGGGGGCTTGCGGCACCGCCCGGCTTTAAGGGGCCATCCATCGCAATGCGGCATAGCCTGGGTGGCCGAAACCGGCAACCGCACTTTCACAACGTTCCACAACCTACGGAAAGGGTGGGTTTTTTAGATTTCGTGAAGTGATGAAAGCAGCGTCATGTTCCGGCGGCGCATCCCCTGCCTGCATGGCTGCGTTTACAAATCAGGCGAAACAACAGAACGGAGCGACGCCCAATGATCGACAAGTCCACGATCACGGAACGGGCTGAAATCGTCGGCTCCTGTGGCAACCATCTCGGCACCGTCGACCATCTGGAGGGCGACTTCATCAAGCTGACGCGCAACGATTCCACAGATGGTCAGCACAAATACCTGCCGATCTCGGCGGTGGCCTCGACCGAGCCGGGACGGGTGACCACGGTGGTCAATCACAAAGCCGCGCAGTCCCTCCTGCAGGACGCGCCGGAGCCCGGGATCGGGCCGAATTTCCAGGCCCAGTCCTGAGGGCGAATCGGAATTGAAAAGGCCCGGGGGAATTCCTTCCCCCGGGCCTTTCTTGTTCCGGACCGTTCCGGTGAAGGGCGTCAGCCCTGGCGCTCGACCATCATCTGCTTGATCTTGCCGATGGCCTGGGCCGGGTTCAGCCCCTTCGGGCAGGTCGCGGCGCAGTTCATGATGGTGTGGCAGCGATACAGGCGGAACGGATCCTCGAGGTCGTCGAGGCGCTCGCCCGTGTGGTCGTCGCGCGAATCCGCGATCCAGCGATAGGCCTGCAGCAGCACGGCCGGGCCGAGATAGCGGTCGCCATTCCACCAGTAGGAGGGGCAGGCCGTGGAGCAGCAGAAGCACAGGATGCACTCCCACAGCCCGTCGAGCTTGGCGCGCTCGTCCTTCGACTGGCGGCGCTCCTCATCCGGCGGCGGCGGCGTGTCGGACTTCAGCCAGGGCTCGATGGAGCGCAGCTGCGCGTAGATATGCGTCAGGTCCGGCACCAGGTCCTTCACCACCGGCATGTGCGGAAGCGGCGTGATGCGCACGTCCTTCTTCACATCCTCGATCGGCTTCAGGCAGGCCAGCGTGTTCATCCCGTCGATGTTCATCGAGCAGGAGCCGCAGATGCCCTCGCGGCAGGAACGCCGGAAGGTCAGCGTGGTGTCCACCTCGTTCTTGATCTTGATCAGCGCGTCCAGGACCATGGGGCCGCACTTGTCGAGATCGATCTCGTAGGTGTCGTAGCGCGGGTTCTCCCCCGTGTCGGGGTCGAACCGGTAGATCTTGAACGCCTTGACGTTCTTGGCGCCGGCCTCGGCCTTGTAGGTCTTGCCGGTGCCGATGGTGGAATTCTTGGGCAGCGTGAAGGTGGCCATGAGTCCCGCTCCTTCCCTCAGTAAACGCGCGGCTTGGGCGGGAAGACCTGAACCTCGTTGGTGAGGGTCCGCATCTTCACGTCACGGTAGTCGAGGCTGATCTTGTACTTGTCGTCCATGCGGGCAAGGGTGTGCTTCATCCAGTTCGCGTCGTCGCGCTCCGGATAATCCTCATGCGCATGGGCACCGCGGCTCTCGTGCCGCGCCTCGGCGCCGACCACGGTGGTCAGCGCGTTGCCGATCAGGTTGTCCAGCTCCAGCGCCTCGACCAGGTCGCTGTTCCAGATCAGGCTGCGGTCGGCGATGCGGATGTCCGAATAGCCGGCGGCCACCTTCTCCATCTTCTCCACGCCTTCCTTCAGCAGGTCGGAGGTGCGGAAGACGGCGGCATGGGTCTGCATGGTGCGCTGCATCTGCAGGCGCAGATCGGCCACCGAGGTGCCGCCCTTGGCGTGGCGGACGCGGTCCAGCCGGTCCAGCGCGGCCTCGCCGGCCTTGGGCGGCAGCGGCGCCTGGGTGGCGCCGGGCTTGATCGTCTCGGCGGCGCGCAGCGCGGCGGCGCGGCCGAACACCACCAGGTCGAGCAGCGAGTTGGTGCCGAGGCGGTTGGCGCCATGCACCGAGACGGAGGCCGCCTCGCCCACCGCCATCAGGCCGGGCACCACCCGGTCCTGGTCGGTGCCGGTCGCCGCCAGCACCTCGCAGTGGATGTTCGTCGGGATGCCGCCCATGTTGTAGTGGACGGTCGGGAGCATCGGGATCGGCTCCTTCGTCACGTCCACGCCGGCGAAGATCTTCGCCGTCTCGGAGATGCCGGGCAGCCGCTCATGCAGCAGGTCGGCGCCGAGATGCTCGAGGTGCAGGTGGATGTGGTCCTTGTGCGGGCCGACGCCCCGCCCCTCGCGGATCTCCATCGACATGGCGCGGCTGACGACGTCGCGCGAGGCGAGGTCCTTCGCCGTCGGCGCGTAGCGCTCCATGAAGCGCTCGCCCTCGGAGTTGGTCAGGTAGCCGCCCTCGCCGCGGGCGCCCTCGGTGACGAGGCAGCCCGAGCCGTAGATGCCGGTGGGGTGGAACTGGACGAACTCATTGTCCTGCAGCGGCAGGCCGGCGCGCAGCACCATGCCGCCGCCATCGCCCGTGCAGGTGTGGGCGGAGGTGCAGGAGAAGTAGGCGCGGCCATAGCCGCCGGTGGCCAGCACCACGGTCTGGGCACGGAAGCGGTGGAGGCTGCCATCCTCCAGGTTCCAGGCCATAACGCCGCGGCAGGCGCCGTCCTCCATGATCAGGTCGAGCGCGAAATACTCGATGAAGAACTCGCACTGGTGCTTCAGCGACTGCTGGTAGAGCGTGTGCAGGATGGCATGGCCCGTGCGGTCGGCCGCAGCGCAGGCGCGCATGGCCGGGGTCTTGCCGTAGTTCTGCATGTGCCCGCCGAAGGGGCGCTGGTAGATGCGGCCATCCTCGGTGCGGCTGAAGGGCACGCCGAAGTGCTCCAGCTCGATGATGGCCGGCACCGCCTCGCGGCACATGTACTCGATGGCGTCCTGGTCGCCCAGCCAGTCCGACCCCTTGACGGTGTCGTACATGTGCCAGCGCCAGTCATCCTCGCCCATGTTGCCGAGGGCCGCGCCGACTCCGCCCTGCGCTGCCACGGTGTGGCTGCGGGTCGGGAAGACCTTGGTGATGCAGGCGGTTTTCAGCCCCGCCGCACCCATCCCGAAGGTGGCGCGCAGCCCGGCACCACCGGCGCCCACGACGACGACGTCGTAGGTGTGGTCCACCACGCGGTAGGCGCCCGAGGAGGGCATGGTGATCGCGTTCATCGTCCCGATCCGTCCGTCACTTGCGCAGCGGGCACAGGGAGCCGCCGCCTTTCCAGAAAGCACTCAGCGTGAAGATGGGCGGGAGTGGCGCCTTGCCACCCCCCACCGCTGGCTCAGATCGCGATCTTCAGCACGGCCACGGCGGCCAGCACGCCGAACAGCGCGCAGGCGGCCTTCACCGCCAGGATCACCGCCATGCGCACCATCTCGCTGCGCGTGTAGTCCTCGATCACCACCTGCATGCCCGAGGCGGCGTGCTGGAAGGCGAGGCCGATGGACAGCAGCAGCAGCGTGGCGTTCAGCGGGTGGGCGATCCACGCCACAACCTCGGCGTATTCCTTGCCGCCCATGGTGGCGACCGAGAGGATGAACCACAGCATCAGCGGCAGCAGCGCCATCGAGCTGACGCGCTGGATCCACCAGTGGTGCGAGCCCTGCTTGGCGGAGCCGAGGCCACGGACGCGGCCGAGCGGCGACTGCAGGGGAACGCGGGTCGGGGTGTCGCTCATGTGCCGCTCCTCAGCCCCAGGCGATGATGACGATGAACCAGGTCAGCACCGTCAGCACCGCGGTGCCGATCAGCACGGCCCGGCCGGTGCGGTAGGTGGTCGGCAGGTCGTAGCCATAGCCGGCGTCCCACATCAGGTGGCGCACGCCGCCCAGGGTGTGGAACCACGCCACGGCCGTCATGCCGAACAGGATGAGGATGCCGAGGAAGGAGGAGAAGAACCACTGCGCCGCGGCGAAGGCCCGCGGGCCAGCCGCAGCCGCCACCAGCCACCACACCAGGAAGAGCAGGCCGACCGTCCAGGCGATGCCGGTCGCGCGGTTCGCGATCGACAGGCCGCTGGTGATCTGCATCATGTCATAGACCTGCAGGTGCGGGGACAGGGGGCGCCTCACCGGCGTCCCGTCCGTGCGGCGCCCCACCATGGTCGCCTCGCGCGCGTCTTTCGTACTGGCCATGGACCGATCCCGCTCCGCCTATTCTGAAACGCTCCCGGCCCGGCCTGGGCAAGCGGCCGGGGGGAAGCGGTGGAACCTTTTATGGTGCGCCGCCATGCAGCGTCAACGCGCCCACCCCGCCCATGCCACGGTGCGGTAAAATTGCGGGTTAACGTTTTCGCCTTTTCAGCCGTCCAGGCGACCGTCCCGAGGGTGGGCAGGCTCCCGCCCCTCCTGCCGGGCGGATAGGCGCTTTCCTTCCGACTCGCCGCCATGGCCGCGCGGCGGAAGGGAGCGAAGCCCGGCGGCGCCCCGCAGGGGCCGCCGGCACCGGCTCAGTAGCCGTAATAGCCGCCACGGGGCGGGCGGCGGTCATAATAGGGGTCCACCGGCCGCTCCGGCGTGGTCACGGCGCCGCCCACGGCGCCCAGAGCACCACCGATCAGCGCGCCGGTGCCGGCATTGCCGCTCAGCGAGCCGATGCCCGCGCCGGCGCCGGCGCCCAGCGCGCCAGCGCCCAGGGCGCGCTGGCCCGGGCTGTAGGGGTCGGTGCAGGCCGCCAGACCAAGCACCAGCCCGGCCGCCAGCCCGACGCGCATCAGGGTCTTCCGCATGATGAATCCTCCTGGCTTGAACAACACCCGGAGGTTCCGCCCGGATGCCGGACAAAGATGCGGCGGCAACGTGGCCGTGCCGCCGCAATCCCATACTTTCGCGTGATGCGCCCGGCGGGGGCGGCGCCTCAGGCCGCCTGCTTCTCCAGCAGGCCCTGGCGCACCAGCTCCTCGGCGATCTGCACGGCGTTCAGCGCCGCGCCCTTGCGCAGATTGTCGGCCACGCACCAGAAGGCCAGGCCGTTCGGCACGGTGGGATCGGCGCGCAGGCGGGAGACGAAGACCGGGTCCTCGCCCGCGATCTCCACCTGGGTGGCGTAGCCGCCATCCTCGCGGTGGTCGAGCACGGTGATGCCCGGCGCCTCGCGCAGCGCCGCCCAGGCCTGGTTCACCGTGATCGGCCGCTCGAACTCCACATGCACCGCCTCGCCATGGCCGATGAAGGCCGGCACGCGGACGCAGGTGGCCACCACCTGGATGTCGGGGTCGAGGATCTTGCGGGTCTCGACCGCCATCTTCCACTCCTCCTTGGTGGCCCCGTCATCCATGAACTTGTCGATGTGCGGGATGCAGTTGAAGGCGATGGGCTTGGTGAACACCTCGGGCGTGGCCGCGTCGTTGACGAAGACGCCGCGGGTCTGGGTGAACAGCTCGTCCATCGCCTCCTTCCCCGCGCCGGAGACCGACTGGTAGGTGGCGACGACCACGCGCCGCACCGTGGCGATCTCGTGCAGCGGCTTCAGCGCCACCACCATCTGGATGGTGGAGCAGTTGGGATTGGCGATGATGTTGCGCCGGCGGAAGCCCTTCAGCGCCTGCGGGTTCACCTCCGGCACCACCAGCGGCACGTCGTGGTCCATGCGGAACTGGCTGGTGTTGTCGATCACCACGCAGCCCGCCGCCGCCGCGCGCGGCGCATGGATGGCGGAGACCGAGGCGCCGGGCGAGAACAGGGCGATATCGGTGCCGGCGAAGTCGAACTTCTCCAGGTTCTGCACCTTCAGCACGCCCTTCTCGCCGAAGGACACCTCCTGGCCCGCCGAGCGGCCCGAGGCGAGGGCGATGACCTCGCTGACGGGAAAGTCCCGCTCCGCGAGGGTCTTGAGGATCTCGCGCCCCACATTGCCGGTGGCGCCGACGACCGCGACCCGGTAGCCCATGGTGTCCATCCCCCTGAAATCGGTGCCCTGCAATCGTTCGCGGGCGAAAAAGCGGGCTGGCTTAGCGCCGGCGCGCGGGGCGGCGCAACTGTTTTGCACCCGCCTTCCCGCGCGCGCCCTGCCCCGCTCAGGCCCGCACCGCCTGCAGGAAGCTGTCGGAGCGGCTGCGCAGGGCGCTGGCCTGGCCGGACAGCTCGCGCGCCGCCTCCAGCACATGCCCGGCCGAGCCGCCGGTCTCCGCCGCCGCCATCCGCACGCTCCCGATGCGGGAGCTGACGGTGCCGGTGGCCTCCGCCACCTGCGCGGCGGCACGCGCGATCTCCTGCGTCGCCGCCCCCTGCTCCTCCACCGCGGCGGCAATGGCGGTGGCGATGCCGTTGGTCCGTTCCACCGTGCTGCCGATGCCGCGGATCGCCTCCACCGCGCGGCTGGTGGCGGCCTGCATCTCGGCGATCTGGCTGCTGATCTCCTCGGTGGCGCGGGCGGTCTGCCCGGCTAGGTTCTTCACCTCGGACGCCACCACGGCGAAGCCCTTGCCCGCCTCCCCCGCCCGCGCCGCCTCGATCGTGGCATTCAGCGCCAGCAGGTTGGTCTGCCCGGCGATGTCGCCGATCAGCTTCACCACGTCGCCGATGCGCGCCGCCGCCTCGGTCAGGCTGCGCATGGTGGCGTCGGTGGCCTGCGCCTCGGCCACCGCCTGCTGCGTCACCCCCGCCGCCTCGGAAACCCGCCGGGTGATCTCGACGATCGAGGCCGCCATCTCCTCCGCCGCCGCCGCCACCGCCTGAACGTCCGAGTTGGCGCGGCTGGCCGCGTCGGCCACGGTGCTGGCCTCCTCCTGCGACTGGCGGGCGGTGGCGGTGAGCCGGCCGGCCGCCTCCTGCATCTCCCCGGCCCGGGTGACGAAGGTCTCCACCACCGATTTGACGTCGGCCTCGAAGGTGTCGGCCAGCCGGGCCTGCTCGGTCACCATGGTCCAGACCAGCATCGGCCCGACATAGGCGCCGGAAGGGTCGCGGATGGCGCTGACATTGAGCTCCATCGTCTCGCCGCCCGCGGTGATGCGGGCGCGGTAGGGCAGGCGCGAGCCATCGGCCATCAGGGCGCGCTGGCGGGCCGGGTCGCGGTGGAAGATGTCGAAGCTCTTGCCCAGCACCTCCTCCGGCCGGCAGGGCAGGAGGTGGGCGATGCGGTCCTTGAGCACCCCGCGCATCGCCGCGTTCATGTAGTTGATGCGGAAATCGTCGCGCGGATCGGCGGTGACGATGGCGATCGGCAGCTGCTCCATCATCTGCTTCTGGAGGTAGGATTGCCGCATGTGGACGCGCAGCGCCTCGGCCGCCGAG
Source organism: Teichococcus aestuarii (assembly GCF_042651065.1). Classification (NCBI taxonomy): domain Bacteria; kingdom Pseudomonadati; phylum Pseudomonadota; class Alphaproteobacteria; order Acetobacterales; family Roseomonadaceae; genus Roseomonas; species Teichococcus aestuarii. The sequence goes on along the minus strand of NZ_JBHSCH010000007.1, from coordinate 50,250 downwards.
GCGATGGCGCCGATCTCGTCCCGCCGGTGCTGCTCCGGCACGGGCTGCGCCGCCTCCCCGGCGGTGATCCGCCCCAGCGCCGCCGCCAGCCGCCGCATCGGCGCCCCCACCAGCCGGCCCATCCCCCAGGCCGAGAGCAGAAGCACCAGCACCACGGCGCCGCCGGTCCACTGCCCGCCCTGCCGCAGCGACAGGAGATCCTCCTGCAGCGCCACCTCGGTGCGCCGCGCCGTGGCGGCCAGTGCCTCGCTCAGCCCGTCCATCTGGCGGTCGATCGAGACGCGCACCGCCACCGCCTCCTGCACCATGGCCTGCCGGCGCAGATTCAGCGCCGCCACATCCGCGGCCAGGGTTCCCATGCGCTCCGTCAGGCCGGAAAGCTGCCGCAGATCCGCCGCCAGCCCCGCATCGCGCAGGCCGGGCAGGCTACGCTCAAGCCCTTGCCGGTGCGCCTCGATCTGCGCCACGGCCTGCCGCATCCGCTGCAGCGGCGCGTCCTCGTCGGTGATCAGGTGGTGCTGCACGGCGTTGCGCAGTTCGCCGGCCGCCATGTGGAGAGACTGCAGGCGGTCGCGCAGCGCGCCGCGCTCCTCCCCCGGCAGGGCCGCGTACTCGACCATGCCGAGGGCGGGCTCCAACTGCCTGCCATAGGCGCGGAAGGCGGGGAAAAGCTGCTGGTCGCGCGCCTCCAGCAAATCCCGGCGCAGCCGCGCCAGCTCCATGGCCAGGGTCTGGTAGCGCTCCAGCAGCATCTGCGCCTCGGCCCTCTTCGGGTCGCCCTGGCCGCCCTGGCTCAGCAGGCGGCGCGCCTCGGCGAGCCACTGCTCCAGCTCCCGCGTGGCCCCCTCCACGGCTGCGGGCGACTGCGCGGCGATGGCGCTGCGGGTGGCGATTCCCGCACGCGCCAGCGCGAAACGCACCTCCCGCAACGCGGCATCGGCCTCGGCGGCGACTTTGAGCGTCTGGCTTTCCTGCGCCACGGCGGACAGCCCCGCATCACTGCGGGCCACCAGCAGCCCCAGCAGGCCAATCGCCAACAGAGCCGAAAGGAGCAGCTTCTGTGCGACGGGCAGGTTCAGCAGTATGCGCATTGGCGGCCCTCCAGCGTCTGGTTCGGCCGCAGAATGCCCCGCCAGGCTTAAGGCCTTGTGAAACGCCACTGTTTCAGCCCGCCGCCCGCCCTCCCCCGCCGCGCCGTGCCGCCGCCCTCAGGCTGCCACGAGCTTGTCCGGCAGGTTGATGCCCTTCTCGCGGAAGTAGCGCGCCGCGCCGGGATGGAAGGGCAGGAAGCCGTTCTTGGCGGCATTGGCCGGCACCGTCTCGCGCGCCGCCGCGATCGCCTGCACCAGCTGCGCGTTGCCGTCCATCACCGCCTTGACGATGGCATAGACCAGGCCCTCGTCCAGGCTGCGATGCGCGATGGCGAAGTTGAACATGCCGACCACCCGCAGATCGCGCCCGGCGGTGCGGTAGGTGCTGGCCGGGATGGTGCCGGGGGAGAGCTCGGGCAGCGCCGCCGTCAGCTTCGCCACCTCCGCCTCGGTGAAGTCGAGGAACACCACATCGCCCTGGGTCTCGGCCTCGCTGAAGGAGGGCACGGGGATGCCGGAGGCGAAGAGGTAGGCATCCAGCAGCCCGTCCTGCAGCTGCCCCGCCATGTCGGAGCCGGAGCCGTAGCGCACCGCCCCCGGCTTGTAGCCCAGCGTGTTCATGATGATGGGGAAGTAGGTGCCGGGCGTGCCCCCGCGCGGGCCGACGCCGATGTTCTTGCCCTCCAGCTGCGCGAAGCGGGTGATGCCGCTGCGCTTCAGCGCGATGCCGTGGAAGGGCGTGTCATACATCGGGAACAGCGCGCGGATCTCGCGGAACTGCTTGCCCTGGGTCCAATCGCCCTTGCCCTCCCAGGCCTGCAGCGCCACGCCCATGGTGGTCATGGCGATCTCCACCTCCTTGCGCTCCACCAGCAGGATGTTCTGGTTCGGTCCCTGGGTGGTCCGGTAGGAGATGGCGACCCCCGTCGCCGCCTGCGCCATCTGCCCCCAGGCCGGGCCGTAGAGCGCGTAGGTGCCGCCCGGCGCCGCCGTGCCCATAGTGAGCGCGCGCGGCCAGCCGGCCTGCTTGGGCTGCGCCGCCGCCAGGCGTGGCGCCAGCACCGGCAGCGTGGCCGCCAGCGCGCCGGCGAAGAGCATCTCGCGTCGTTGCATCGGTCTTCCTTCCCTGTCCGCGGCGGCCGCGGCCGCCGTCCTGGCCCGGCCCCGATCATGCCGCCGGGTGTGGCCGGGGAGCAGCGTGCCGCAGCGCGCCACACAAAGGAAGCACCACGATCGACCCCCCTTGCGGCGCGGCGCGGGGGGCGTAGATCAGGCGGCGTGCTGCACATCATCAAGCTCTGCGTCGGCCCGCGCGACGTGGCCTCCCTCCGCGCCGCGCAGGAGCGGCGCGCCGTCCTCGACCCGCCGCTCCGCCACCTCACCCGCATGCAGCCCAAGCGGGCGGAGGAGGTGCTGGCGGGCGGCTCGCTCTACTGGGTGGTGGCCGGCTTCGCCTGCGTCCGCCAGCGTATCCTCGACATCCGCACCGAGGCGGCGGAGGACGGCACGGCGTACGCCGCCCTGGTGCTGGACCCGGCGCTGGTGGCGGTGGCGGCACGGCCGGTGAAGGCCTTCCAGGGCTGGCGCTACCTGGCGCCCGAGGCCGCGCCGCCCGACATCGCCGCCCGCCCCGACGGCGCGGCGGATGACGGCATCGCCGCCCTGCCCGAGGCGCTGCGGCGCGAGTTGCAGCTGCTCTGCCTGCTCTGAAGGCAAACACTTCATTACGGTGAATTCAGCGCCGGCCCATCCTGGCGAGAGGCCAGCTTGCGCAGCCTGTTGGCTGAGGGGCGTGCTTCCCTCGCCATCAGGAATCCACCGCAATGCTCCGCTCGTTCCGCCTCCTGCTCGCGGCCTTCGCCCTGGCCGCACCGCTGGCCCTGACTGCCCTTTCCAACACCGCCGAGGCCCGCGCCCCGCGTGGCCAGGCCGTCACGGCAGGCACCCAGGCGCAGCCGGCGGCGGCGCGCCAGCACACCCGCCGCCACAGCGCGCGGAGCACCACCCGCCAGCGCCAGCACGCCAGCGCCGCCAAGCGCAGCCAGCGCCAGCACGCCACCCGCGCCCGCCGCGCCGCCCGCACGGCCGGCTGAGCAGGGCGCCCGGATTCGGCGGCGGCCTTATTTCCCGGCAGGCCGCCGTCCGATCAGCCAGCCCTTCCGGGGGCCGGCTGTTGGGCCGGCCGGCTCGTCCGGCCGGCCCATTTTTTCAGGTGGGGTCCTGCTTCCAGGCAAGGTCCTGCGCCGGGTCCCTGGGCTGCGGCTGCGCCCAGTCCTCCAGGGACGGCTCCACGGGCCGCGGCGGCAGCACCGGCGGCGGCGCCGAGACCTCCGCCTCCAGCAGCGCCAGCAGCCCCTCCAGCAGCAGGGTCGGGCTGGGCGGGCAGCCGGGGATCAGCAGGTCCACCGGCACGACCTGGCCGACGCCGCCCTCCTCCACCGCCGGGCTGCCCTGGAACACGCCGCCATCCACCGCGCAGTCGCCCACCGCCACCACCCATTTCGGGTCAGGCATGGCGGCATGGGTGCGCAGCAGGGCCTCGTTCATGTTGCGCGCGGCCGGCCCGGTGACGAGCAGCACATCGGCGTGGCGCGGCGAGGCGACGAAGCGCAGCCCGAACCGCTCCAGGTCGTAGGCCACGCCGGAGAGGGCGTTCACCTCCAGCTCGCAGCCATTGCAGGAGCCGGCATCGACATGGCGGATCGCCAGGCTGCGGCCGAGGCGGCCGCGGGCCATGGCGTCCAGCCGCTCCACCAGGGCGGCGACGATCTCGGGCGTGCTCTCCGGCGGCGGGTCGGTCAGCGGGCGGCGGAACACGGTGCGCGCCAGATCGGCGAGCAGCGGGCGGGGCCAGGGCATTGGCCAGGGCATCGGTCAGTCTCCCTGCCGGGGCGGGGTCACAGGTCCACCCCGCTGTAGGAGGCGTTGAAGGATTTGTTGCAGAGCGGGAAGTCGGCCACGATGTCGCCCTCCACCGCCGCCTCCAGCAGCGGCCAGTGCAGCCAGGAGGGATCGCGCGGGAAGATGGCGCGGATCAGCCCCGCCTCGTCCAGCGCCATCCAGCACAGCACCTCGCCGCGGAAGCCCTCCACCACGCCGACCCCCTCCCCCGCCCGGGCGGGAATGGGCAGCAGCGTCTCGCCCGCCTCCAGCCGCGCCAGCAGGGCGGCCACCATGGCCAGGCTCTCGGCCAGCTCGTCGAGGCGGATCTGCAGCCGCGCCTCCACATCGCCCGCCTGGCGCAGCGGCACGGTGAAGCCGAGGCGGTCATAGGGCGCGTAGGGCATGTCCCGCCGCGCGTCGAAATCCCGCCCCGAGGCGCGGCCGACATAGCCGCCGGCGGCGAAGCCCGCCGCCAGGCCAGGGCGCAGCGTGCCGGTGCCGGCCAGCCGGTCCTGCAGGCTGGCATGGCCTTCGATCGCGCGGCGCAGCGCCGGCAGCCCGGCCACCACCGCCGCCAGCGCGGCCAGGATCGCCTCCGGCCCGCTCGGCGCGATGTCGATGGAGACGCCGCCCGGCACCACGCGGTCCATCATCAGCCGGTGGCCGAAGGCGGCGTCCGCCGCGCGCAGCACACGCTCGCGCAGCAGGCCGCAGCGGGCATGCGGCCAGGCGAAGGCGGCGTCGTTGCAGAGGAAGCCGATATCGTTGAGGTGGTTGGCGATGCGCTCCAGCTCCGCCATCACGCCGCGCAGCAGGGTGGCACGCGGCGGCGGCGTGACGCCGGTGGCGGCCTCGGCGGCGGCGGCGAAGGCCCAGGCATGCGCCACGGTGGAATCGCCCGAGAGCCGCGCCGCCAGCCGCGCCGCCAGCCGGGGCGACTTGCCCCGCATCAGCCCCAGCACGCCCTTGTGCGCGTAGCCCAGCCGCGTCTCCAGCCGGACGATGGTCTCGCCCTGCACATGGAAGCGGAAATGCCCCGGCTCGATCACGCCCGCATGCACGGGCCCGACCGGGATCTGGTGCACCCCCTCCCCCTCGGCGGGCAGGAAGGCGGGCTGCGGCAGCTCGCCCACCGGCGGGCTGGGCGACTTGCCGAGCGGGGCGTGGAGCGGCCACACGCCGTGGTCCAGCCAGGGGCGGGAATCCACCGCCCCCTCGGCGCGCAGCCCCCAGAGATCGGCCACCATGCGCTCGAAGCGGCTGGCGGCGGGGCGGGCGGGGGAGAGGGCGGCGTAGCGGCCGCCCGTGGCATCGGCCGTGGCCAGCAGCGGCGGGCCGCCCCCGGCATGGCGGAAGGCGGCGTGCACCCGCTCGGCCTCGCCCCACAGGCCCAGGAACTCCAACTCCGGCTCCTGCCGCAGCGCGGCGGGCAGCGCCGCCCAGCCGCCCTCGTCCAGCCGCCAGCGCAAGGGCGAACGGCGGGTGCCGGACTGGATCAGGCGGGTGGCGGGGCCATTCATGGCGCGAACCTCGCGGGGGTCATCCGGCGATCCTCGCGGCCTCGGCCAGCAGGGCGGCGAGCGGCGCGGGCAGCGCCATCCCCAGCGCCAGCGCCAGCAGCAGGTGGAGCTGCGCCGGGGCCAGCACCGCCCATTCGCCGAGCGCGGGCGGCGGGGCGCCGGGCGCGTCGGCCGTGGCCGGGCCGAAGCAGAGATCCTGCAGGGTGCGCAGCAGCGCCAGCGCCGCCACCAGCAGGCCGAGGCCGAGCGGCAGGGCCAGCCAGGGCAGCCGCGCCGCGCTCTGCTGCGCCATCAGGAACTCGCTGGCGAAGAGGGAGAAGGGCGGCAGCCCGGCGGTGGCGAGGATGGCGAGCGCCAGCGTCCAGCCCAGCACCGGATGGGAGAGGTTCAGCCCACCGATGGCGGCGAGGCGCTGCCCGCCCTTCAGCACGATGGCGCGGCCAAGGGCGAAGAACAGAGCGCTCTTGACCAGCGAATGGCCGAGCATGTGCAGCAGCCCCGCCATCGCCGCCGGCCCGCCCAGGCCGAAGGCGAAGGCGGCGAGGCCCATGTGCTCGATGCTGCTCCAGGCGAAGAGGCGCCGCGCATCCCGCCGCCGCCACAGCGCGAAGGCGGCCAGCAGCAGCGAGGCGAGGCCCATCGCCACCATCAGCGCGCCGGGCGGCAGCGGCCCGGGGTTCAGCGCCACGATGGCCTTGGCGCGCAGGATGGCGTGCAGCGCCGCGTTCAGCAGCAGGCCGGAGAGCACCGCCGAGATGGCCATCGGCCCCTCGGCATGGGCATCGGGCAGCCAGGAATGCAGCGGCACCAGCCCCGCCTTGGTGCCGTAGCCCACCAGCAGGAAGACGAAGGCGAGCGTCATCAGCGCCGGATCGGCCTCCCGCGCCACGCGGCCGAGGGCGGCGATGGAGAGGGAGGCGGCACCACCCCCGGTGAGCGGCTGCGCCGCCAGCGCCAGCACGATGGTGCCGAACAGCGCCAGCCCGATGCCGACGCCGCACAGCATCAGGAACTTCCAGGCCGCCTCGATGGCGGCGGGGGTGCGGTGCAGCGCCACCATCAGCACGCTGGCCAGCGTGGCCAGCTCGATCGCCACCCACATCAGGCCGAGATTGTCGGAGAGCAGCGCCAGGTGGTTGGCGCCGAGGAAAAGCTGGAAGGCGGCGTGGTAGGCCCGCCCGGCGCGCGGGCCGAAGCCCTCCGCCGGCAGGGTGGCGGCCGAGAACACCGCCGTGGTGAGGCCGACCAGCCCCGAGAGCAGCAGCAGCGGCAGGTTCAGCGCGTCGAGATGCAGCAGCCCCTCGACCTCGCGCGGCAGGGCGAGCAGCGCCAGCGCCAGCAGGAAGCCGCCGGCCGAGAAGCCGATATTGGCCAGCGCCGCCACCGGCTGGCGGGGGATCGCGGCCAGCACCACCGCGCCCAGGAAGGGCAGCAGCACCAGGAAGGCGGGGTGCATCATGCGCCCTCCCCCTCCCGCTCGCCGCGATGCGCGTGCAGGGCGGAGACGTCGAGGCTGGAGAGGCTCTCGCGCAGGCGGAAGACGAAGAAGCCGGCCACGGCCGCCAGCATCAGCACCAGCGCGGCGGTGGACAGCTCCAGCACCAGCGGCATGCCCCGCACGCCGGAGGCGGCCAGCACCAGCCCGTTCTCCAGGCTGAGCAGCCCCACCAGCTGGCTGATGGCGTTGTGCCGCGTGATCATCATCAGCATGCCGAGCAGCACCACGGAAAGGGCCAGCGCCAGATCCTCCCGCGCCTGGAGGCCGGCGCCGGCGGTGGCCGGCAGCACCACCATCAGCGCCAGCGCCACCAGCGCGACGCCCGCCACCATGCTGGCGCCGATGCCGAGCGCCGGCTCCACCGCGCGCTGCACCGCGAGATGGCGGACAAGGCGGCGCAGCGCCAGCGGCAGCAGCACCGCCTGCGCCACCGCCGCCAGCAGCGCGGTGAGGTAGAGGCCCGGCGCCCCCTGCGCCCAGCCCTGCCACGCCACGGCCAGCGCCAGCAGCGCCCCCTGCGCGGCGAAGGCGGCGATGACGCCGGAAAGGCGCCGCTGGTAGAGCAGCACGAAGGAGAACAGCAGCACGCCGCCGCCCAGCAGGTGCGCCATGTCGTAGGGAAGCTGGCCGAAGCCCATGCCGCGCGCCCTTCAGGCCAGGCCGGTGGAGAGGAACAGGAGCACCACCCCGAGCAGCGCCAGCAGCAGCGCCGCGCCGAGGAACTCCGGCACGCGGAAGACGCGCATCTTGGCGATGGCCGTCTCGAACACCGCCAGCGCCACCGCCAGCAGGCCGAGCTTCAGCGCCCAGGCGGCGAGGCCCAGCAGCCAGCCGAGCGGCCCGGCCTCGGCCGGCGCCGTGCCGAAGGGCAGGAACACCGCCGCCAGCAGCGCCAGCCACAGGGCGAGGCGCAGCGCCCCCTGCATCTCCCACAGGGCGAGGTGGCGGCCCGAGGCCTCCAGCAGCATCGCCTCGTGCACCATGGTGAGTTCGAGGTGGGTGGCGGGGTTGTCCACCGGCAGGCGGCCATTCTCGGCCAGGGCCACGGCGAGCAGCGCCAGCAGCGCCAGGCCCAGCGAGACGCGCAGCCCCACCGCCCCCTCCTGCAGCACGGCGCCGATGCCGTCGAGGCTGGTGGTGCCGGCCAGCATGGCGAGCACCATCACCGCCAGCACGAAGGCCGGCTCGGCGAGACTCGCGAAACTCATCTCGCGCGCGGCGCCGAGGCCGCCGAAGGCGGTGCCGGCATCCATCCCCGCCAGGGCCAGGGCGAAGCGCGAGACCGCCAGCAGGCCGCCGATCAGGATCAGGTCGCCCATCGGCGCCAGCGCCATGCCGCGGGCGAAGCCGGGCACCATCAGCGCCGCCGCCAGCGTCGCCGCCAGCGCCACATAGGGCGCGGCGGCGGTGACGGGGGAGGCGCCCTCGGCCAGCACCGGCTGCTTGCGCAGCAGCTTCCGCAGGTCCCGCCAGGGCTGGAAGGGGTGCGCGCCGCGCCGGCCGAGCAGCCGCGCCTTGAGCCAGCGCACCACCCCCACCAGCAGCGGCGCCAGGGCCAGCAGCAGCGCCGCGTGCAGCAATTGCGTGACGATGGCGGGGAACAGCATCAGCGCGCCCCCCCGCCCGGCAGCAGCGCCAGCAGCAGGAGCAGCAGCACCAGCGTGCCGAAGCCCAGCATCAGCAATCGCCGCAGGCTGAGGTCCCGCAGCCGCTCCGCCGCCACCGAGAGCCGCTCGCGCAGGGCCACCAGGGGGGCGAGCAGGCTTCCCGGCAGCGGGTCGTGGAAGCCGCTCTCCAGCCGGGCGGGGGCGGTGTCGCCGGGGTGCGGCCTGTGCACCGCCTCATGCGCCGCCAGCAGGCGGCCACCCAGCATCCGCCGCAGCGGCTGGGCGAAGCCATCGGCGCCGGGCTGGGTGGCGGGGTCGCCGAAGGGCAGGTGCGGCGGCGGCGCCTGGAAGCCGCCATCCCAGGCCGGGCCGCGCCGCGCGGGCTGCGGCGAGAGGCGCCGGCAGAGCCACACCAGCCCCGCCCCCAGCAGGCCGAGCAGCACCGCCAGCGGCAGCGGCGCGTAATCCGCGCCCTGCACTGAGGGGCTGACCGAGAGCGGCGCCGCCTCCGGCAGGCCGGGATGGCCGCTGAGCGCGCCGATGGCCCCCGCCCCCAGCATCAGCAGCGGCCCGGGCAGCAGACCGATCAGCACCGCCAGCCCGGCAAGGCCGGCCAGGGCGGCGCGCACCAGCGGCGGCGCGTCCTGCGCGCCGAGGGGGCGGGGGCCGCGCGGGCGGCCGAGGAAGGCCAGCCCCCAGAACCGCAGCATGGCCGCCGCCCCCAGCGCCGCCGCCAGCGCGGCGAGCGCGGTGCAGGCGGCCACCAGCACCTGGAAGCCCAGCTCCCCCACCCGCCAGGCGCCGAGCAGCGCCTGCAGCAGCAGCCACTCCCCCGCGAAGCCCGAGAGCGGCGGCAGCGCCGCGGCGGCGGCGGCGGCCTCCAGCGCGGCGCGCGCCACCGCCGGCATGGCGTGGACCAGGGCGCCGAGGCTGTCGAGCCGGCGGGAGCCGGCGGCGTGCTGCACCTCGGCCGCCACCAGGAAGAGGAGGGTCTTGAACAGGCCGTGCGCCAGGGCGTGCAGCAGCGCCGCCGCCGCCGCCAGCGCCGCCAGCGGGCCGAGATCGGCCGCGCGCAGCGTGGCGGCGAGGCCGAGCCCCAGCGTGACCAGCCCGACATGCTCGATGGTGGAGCACGCCAACAGCACCTTGGTGTCCCGCTCCTGCCCGGCGCGCAGCGCGCCCAGCACGGCGGAGGCGGCGCCCGCCACCATCAGCGGCACGCCCCACCAGAGCGGCTGGCCGAGGCCGCCGAGATCGAGCAGCAGCCGCGCCATGACATAGAGCGCCACCTTGGTCATCACGCCCGAGAGCAGCGCCGAGACCGGCCCCGGCGCCACCGGGTGGGCCAGCGGCAGCCAGCCATGCAGCGGCACCAGCCCCGCCTTGGCCCCCGCCCCGGCCAGCACCAGCGCCAGCACCGCCACCGCCGCCCAGCCCTGCGGCGGCGCGGCGCGCAGCCCGGCGAAGGAGAGGTCGCCCGCCAGCCCGCCCATCAGCCCCACCGCCGGCACCAGGCAGGCGGCGGCGAACAGCGCGAAGCCCAGGTATTGCCGCGCCGCCGCGCGCGCCTCCGCATCGGCCGGGCTGGAGGCCACCAGCGCCCAGGAGGCGAGCGACATCAGCTCGAAGCCCAGCAGCAGGGTGAAGGCGTCGGCCGCCAGCAGGGTCAGCGCCATGCCGGCCAGGAACAGCGGCCAGGGCAGCAGCCGGCGCGGCGGCACCGCCACCTCGCGCTCCAGCGCGAACAGCCCGGCGGCCAGCCCGGCCAGGCCCAGCAGCAGCAGGAACCAGGCCGAGAGCGCGTCCAGCCCCAGGCTCAGCGGCGCCCAGGGCGGGCCGAAGGGCAGCAGCACCGGCGCCATGCCCCCCGTGGCCAGCGCCAGGATGGCGAGCAGCGCGAAGCCCGCCGAGACGGCGGCGCAGCCCCCATGCACCAGCCGGGCGATGGCAATGCCGAAGGGCGCCGGCCAGCGCCCGGCGAAGGCCCCGGCGGCAGCCAGCAGCAGCAGGAGGCAGAGGAGCAGTACGGGCGCCGCGGTCACGGCGCGCGGATGTCAGGACATGTCACGCCGGCAGGATAGGCGCCGCCCCCCGGCGCCGGAAGCGACAAAGCGGTGTGCGCCGCCGCCGCCCGGCGCCGGGGCGGGCGCGGCGGCATCTCAGAGCATCTCCAGCGGCTGCTTGCGGCGGGGCGGCGGGAAGGCGCCGTCCAGCTCGGACAGGTCCTCCGGCGTCAGCACCACCTTCCAGACATCGGCGTTCTCGCGCAGATGCGCCTCCGAGGCGGCCTTGGGGATGCTGATGACGCCCGGCTGGCGCAGCGTCCAGGCCAGTGCCACCTGGGCCGGGCTGATGCCCTGGCGCCGTGCCACCTTCTTCAGCGCCGGGTGGCCCAGCAGGTCGCCGCCCTGCCCCACGGGCGAATAGGCCATCACCGGCATCTTCAGCCGTGCCGCGTAGGGCAGCAGGTCGAACTCCACGCCGCGTGCCTCCAGATTGTAGAGCACCTGGTCCGTGGCGCATTCGGAGAGGGCGGGGCCCAGCTCCTCCAGGTCCGGGACGTCGAGGTTGGAGACGCCCCAGGCCCCGATCTTGCCCTGCTCGACCAGCCGGTGCATCGCCTCCACCGTCTCGGCCAGCGGCACGCCGCCGCGCCAGTGCAGCAGGTAGAGATCGATCCTGTCCGTGCCGAGCCGCTTCAGACTGCGCTCGCAGGCCTGCGGCAGCCGGGCGCGGGAGGCGTTCTGCGGGTAGGCCTTGCTGACCAGGAACACCTCCTGCCGCCGGCCGGCGATGGCCTCGGCCACCACCTCCTCGGCGCCGCCCTCGGCATACATCTCGGCGGTGTCGACCAGCGTCAGGCCGAGGTCGAGGCCGAGGCGCAGCACCCGCGCCTCCGCCGCGCGGTCGGCGCCGCGCTCGCCCAGGCGCCAGGTGCCCTGGCCGAGCACGGGAATGCTGCGGCCATCCGGCAGGGTGATCGTATTCATGGCAAGCTCCTCTCTGCATCCCTATGTTGCGCGACATGCGCCCCATCGCCATCCTCCCCCCGCTCGCCCTGCTGCTGGCCGGCCTCGGGCCGCTCGCCGCCGCGCCCGCCCGCGCCGCCACGGACAGCTACGGTCCCTGGATCCTGGCCTGCGCGGCGGACCCGATGACCGACCGCGCCACCTGCCGCATGACCCACAACCAGCCCGTGGAGCCGGCCACCGAGAGCCAGGGCGCCCTGGCGCTGGAGGTGGCGCCGCGGCGCGGCCGGCTGGTGCCGGTGGTGACGGCGCGCGAGCTGGGGCTGGAGAGCGCCACACGCGGCCTGCTGGCGCTGACCGGCACGGTGCAGCTCCGCTTCCCGCCCAATGCCCTGTTCGAGATGCCCTGCGGGCTGGAAGGGCGTTCCGTGGTCTGCGCCCCGCGCCCGGAGGATGCAGCCCGCGCCGCCACCGAGCTGGCCGCGGCGGACCGCGTGCTGGTGCGGGTGCTGGGGCTGGGCAGCGCCACGGCAGAGAGCGAGCCGCGCGAGCTGCCGCTCTCCGAGACTCCGGCGGCGCTGGCCGCCTTCCGCGCCCAGGCCCCGGCCGAGCAGGCCGAGGAGCCGCCGCCGCCCTTCAACCTGCGGGACATGCTGCAGCGGCTGCAGCGCTTCTTCGCGCCGAACTAGCGGACCTGCCCGCACCCGGGCGGCGCCTCAGCGGCGGGCAGGCGCCATGTCGGCCGGGGGCGGCGTGTGGCCGCGCCGGATGGCGCCTCGGCCTGGGTGGCCGCCCGGGGCGGCGTGGCGGGGGCCTCCGCGCCGGCCTGGCGCAGGAAGAGCCGCCGCGAGAGGAAGCCCGGCAGGCGCCGGCCGCTGGAACCCATGATCATCGTCGCCCTCCATCCCCGCCGGGCTCCATCTGCCCGGCGAGGGAATGAACGGACAGAGCGGCGGCCGGGTTGCCCGGCGGGCGGCGCTCAGCCGGCGTTGGGCGCCCGGCGCTGGCCGAAGCGCGCCTCCTCGGCCTTGTAGAAATACCGGCTGGCCACCCGCCACCCCTTCAGCGGCCGCCGGGGCGGAATGCAGGTGAGCAGCATGAAGGAGGGCTGGCGCTGGTGCCGGGCGGCACCTTCGGCGAGGGCGGGCGCGGGCTGCGCATCGCCCTCGGCGCGGCGCCGGACCGGGCGACGCTGGAGGAGAGGCTGCGCGCCCTGGCGGCGCTGCTGGCGCAGGGGCCGGGCGGGATGGCGGCCGTCGTCTGAGGCGGCGCCTTCAGCGCCCCAGCCAGGCGCGCAGCCGCCCCGGCGCCTCGGCCATGGCATCCTCGGCGCCGCAATAGGAGAAGCGCAGGAAGCGGCCGCCGCGCGCCGGGTCGAAATCCACCCCCGGCGTGGCGGCGATGCCGGCCTCGGCCAGCATGCGGGCGGCGAAGGCCACGCTGTCATTGGTCAGGTGGCCGATATCGGCCCAGAGGTAGAAGGCGCCGTCCGCCGCCGCCAGCCGGTCGAACCCCGCCGCCGGCAGTCCGGCCAGCAGCCGGTCGCGGTTGCGGGCATAGGCGGCCTTGTTGCCCTCGAGCTCCTCCACCCCCTCGAAGGCGGCCTCCGCCGCCACCTGCGCCACATGCGGGGCACTGATGAACATGTTCTGCGCCAGGCACTCGACGGGGCGGATCAGGTCCTCGGGCAGCACCATCCAGCCGATGCGCCAGCCGGTCATCGAGAAATACTTGGAGAAGCTGTTGATCACCACGGCGCTGTCGCTCAGCGCGGCGGCGGTGGTCTCGGCCATGCCGTAGGAGAGGCCGTGGTAGATCTCGTCCGAGATCAGCCGCACGCCGTTCTCGTGGCACCAGCGGGCGATGGCGCCAAGCTCCTCCGCCGAGAGCATGGTGCCCGCCGGGTTGCAGGGCGAGGCGACGATCAGCCCCTCGGGGCGCGGGTCCAGCGCCTCCAGCATGGCGATGCTGGGCTGGAAGCGGGTGGAGGCGTCGCAGGGCAGCAGCTGCGGCACCATGCCGAGGGCGGTGAGGATGTTGGCGTAGGGCGGGTAGAAGGGGGCGGCCATCGCCACCCTGTCGCCCGGGTCGAAGGCGGCGAGGAAGGCCAGCGGGAAGGCGCCCGAGGCCCCCACCGTCACCGCCACGCGGCCGGGCGCCACGGTGACCTCGTACTTGTCCTCGTAGTGCCGGGCGATGCGCTCGCGCAGGCTGCGCAGGCCAAAGGCCTCCGTGTAGCCCATCGGCGCGCCGGCCGAGAGGGCGCGCTGGGCCGCCACGACCGCGATGCGCGGGGCGCCGGTGGAGGGCTGCCCCACCTCCATGCGCAGCACCCCCGGCGCGCCCGGCGGCAGCGCGGCCGCGCGCGCATTGGCGGCGGCGATGACGTCCATCACCAGGAAGGGCGGCGCTTCCGCCCCGCGGCCCGTCTTCAACATTCCGTCTTCAACATCTGTCTCGATACTCCTGGCGCCGTCACCCCGGCGGGAGGGTGCCCGGGGAGGGCGGCACCCTCCCCGGCCTGGGCCTCAGAGCCCGCCGCCGATGGCCAGCCCCGCCCCGCGCGGGTCGGTGGCGGCGGCGCACTGGGCGGAATTGCCCGGCAGGTAGGCCGGGCAGCCGATGGCATTGGCCCGCCCCGGCTCCGGCACCCCGGCCACGGCGGCGTCGATGCCGGTGCGGTTCAGCAGGTGGCGGGCCGCCGGCAGCGCCAGCGCGATCGGCGCCGCCGCCTGCCCGGTGCCGGTGCCGGCGTAGCGGAAGGCGCGGAGATTGGCGTTGTGCGCCAGGGCGGCCGCCAGCAGAGGCGGCTCGACGCGCCCGACGCCGGGGGCGGCGGCCAGCAGGAAGCCCATCTGCGGCACCACGCGGCCGGTGCCGAACAGGTTGTTCAGCGTGAACACGCAGGAGACGGCGTTGCCGTCGCGGTCCAGCGTCATCAGCCCGGCCGAGGCCGGCAGCAGCGGCGCGGCGGCGGGGAAGGCCGGCGGGCGCGCGAGCAGCGCGGCGGGGTCGGCCCCGCCCTGGCGCCAAGCATGGGAGACGGCGAGGCCGCGCTGCGAGGCGGCGTCCACCCCCTCGCCCGCCTGCAGCGCCTGGAAGGCGGCGGCGGAGGCCAGCCCGCCATCGGCCGGCGCCGGCAGGAAGGAGAGGATGTCGCTGCCCACGCTCACCTGCAGCGGCGCGGTGACGTTGGGCAGGGCCGGGCGGAGCTGCTCCACGGTCAGCGGGCCGCCGATGCCGGGGCTCGCCGCCTCCAGCCGGCGGGCCAGGGCGCCCTGGTGCAGGTCGCCCACGCCGGAGACGCGCAGCGCGCCCAGCGTGGCGCCGAGATCGGCCTGGGTCATCCGCTCGCCCTCGGCCAGCGGCCGGCCGGCGGCGTCGGCGTAGAGGGCGCGGGCGCGCGGATCGGCGAAGAGCGGGCCGGAGACGGCGGCGAGGTCCTGCGCGAAGGCGCGCGAGACGGTGGCGCCGAAGCGGGCGAGCTGCTCGGCCGGCGCCATCAATTCCTCGAAAGGCCGGCGCGGGTTGCGGGTGTGCAGGGCGAACAGGCCGCGCGCCAGCATCGGCACCGCGGCCGGGCGGTCGCCGCCGGCGGCGGTGCCGGCGGGCGGCAGGAACAGCAGCGCCTCGGTGATGTTGCGGCTGTGGGTGTAGACGAGGCAGGCGCCGCCGGCGCCGAGCCCGGTGCGCGAGGGCAGCGTGACGGCCATGGCGAAGCCCGCCGCCACCGCCGCATCCGCCGCCGTGCCGCCGACCGAGAGCACCTCGCGCGCCACCAGCGCGGCGCGCGGCTCATCGGCCACCGCGCCGCCGAGGAAGCCGCTGACATAGCCGGGCTGGCCGGGGGCCGGGCCGCCGCCGGTCAGGCCGCTCACCGCGTTGCTCACGGTGCCGCAGCCGGCCAGCGCCAGCAGGCCCAGGGCCGCCAGCGTGGCGGGGGCGCCCCGGCGGGCGTGCCGTGCTGGCCGCTCCCGGTCGGCTCGGGCTAGAATGGCCGGCATGGGAAAGCTGCTGGCCCCGTTCCGCGCGCTGCTGCTCATGCTGGCGTTCTTCACTCCGGTGCTGGTTCCCGGGGCCGCTGCGGCCCAGGGCGGAAGAGAGGGCGGGCGGGGCGTGGTGGTGATCCGCGACGCCGAGACCGAACGCATGGTCCGCGGCTTCGCCAACCCCCTGTTCCGCGCCGCCGGGATCGACCCTGGCCGGGTGGACATCACCCTCATCCAGAACCGCGCCATAAACGCCTTCGTCACCACCGGCAACCGCATGTTCATCCACACGGGGCTCATCCTGCAGGCCGGGTCGGCCGCCGAGCTGGCCGGGGTGCTGGCGCACGAGACCGGCCACATCGCCGGCGGGCACCTCGCGCGGCTGCCGGAGGAGATGCGGATGGCGACGATCCGCTCCGTCGCCGCCATGCTGCTCGGCGCCGGGGCGGCGGTGGCCACCGGCCAGGGCGGCGCCTTCGGTGCCATCGCCCTGGGCGGGCAGAGCAGCGCCATGGGCGGGCTCTTCGCCTTCACCCGCGGGCAGGAGCAGGCGGCCGACCAGGCCGGGCTGCACTACCTGGAGACGGTGGGCTGGTCCGCCGCCGGGCTGGAGCGCCTGCTGGAGCGGCTGCTGGACCAGGAGCTGCTCGCCGTCGGCCGGCAGGACCCGTATTTCCGCACCCACCCGCTCTCGCAGGACCGGCTGGAATTCGTGCGCGAGCAGATGCGCCGCAGCCGCAGCACCCCGGCGCTGATGCCGGCGGCGCTGGAGGGTGCCTTCGCCATGGCGAAGGCCAAGCTGCACGGCTTCCTCGACCCGCCGCAGCGGGTGCTGCGGCAATACCCGGCGGAGGATTCGGGCGCGCCGGCGCGCTATGCCCGCGCCATCATGGCGTTCCGCGCCGGCCGCATCGCCGAGGCCGTGGCCGGGCTGGAGTCGCTGCTGGCCGCGCAGCCGGGCAATCCCTGGCTGCACGAGATGAAGGGGCAGGTGCTGTTCGAGGGCCACCGCGCCGCCGAGGCGCTGCCCGCCTACGCCGCCGCCGCCCGCCTCGCTCCCGCCGAGCCGCTGATCCGCACCGCCCATGCGCGGGTGATGATCGAGTTGGGCGACCCGGCCCTACTGCCGCCCGCCGTGGCCGAGCTGGAGGCGAGCCTGGCGCTCGACCGCGACTCCGCCTTCACCTGGCGGCAGCTCGGCATCGCCCGCGGCCGGCTCGGCCAGATGCCGCTGGCCGACCTGGCCCTGGCGGAGGAGGCGATGCTGGAGGAGGATTTCCCCGCCGCCCGCTTCCTGGCCCGCCGCGCCGAGGAGGCGCTGCCCCCCGGCCCCGCCCGGCTGCGCGCCGCCGACCTGCGCAACGCCGCGCGGCGCGACAACCTGACCCCCGAGCAGCGCGCCGCCGAGCGCGAGAACGAACGACGGAGACGATAAGCCGCGTGACCCTGACGACCCGCCTCGCCCCCCGCCTCTCTCCCCGCCTCCTGGCCCTGGCCCTGTTGCCGGTCCTCATGGCGCCGCCCGCCGTGGCGCAGCCCCTCACCCCCGAGCAGCGCGGCGAGGTGGTGGAGATCCTGCGCGAGGCGCTGAAGCGCGACCCCTCCATCCTGCGCGACGCCTTCGGGGCGCTGGAGCAGGCCGAGCAGCAGGACCGCGCCGGCGCCCAG
This sequence comes from Teichococcus aestuarii, assembly GCF_042651065.1. Classification (NCBI taxonomy): domain Bacteria; kingdom Pseudomonadati; phylum Pseudomonadota; class Alphaproteobacteria; order Acetobacterales; family Roseomonadaceae; genus Roseomonas; species Teichococcus aestuarii. The sequence goes on along the minus strand of NZ_JBHSCH010000007.1, from coordinate 33,025 downwards.
CGCGAGGCCATCCGCGCCGAGGCCGCCGCCCTGCTGCGAGACCCGGCGGACCCGGTGAAGGGCAACCCGCAGGGCGACCTCACCATCGTCGAGTTCTTCGACGCGCGCTGCGGCTACTGCAAGGCGCTGCACCCGACGATGCAGGCCCTGCTGGCCGAGGACCGGCAGCTTCGCGTGGTGATGAAGGACCTGCCGATCCTCGGCCCGGCCAGCGTGGTGGCCAGCCGCGCCCTGCTGGCGGCGCAGCGCCAGGGCAAGTACGCCGCGCTGCAGGACGCGCTGATGCGGCTGCGCGGCGAGCCCACCGAGGCGGCGCTGAAGGCGGAGGCCGAGAAGCTGGGCCTGGACTGGCCCCGGCTGAAGCGCGACATGGAGGACCCCGCCATCCAGGCGCGGCTGCAGCGCAACGTGGCGCTGGCGCAGGCGCTCTCGATCCAGGGCACGCCGGCGCTGGTGATCGGCGACACGCTGGTGCCCGGCGCGGTGGACCTGCCGACGCTGCGCCAGCTGGTCGGCCAGGCGCGGCGGGAGGCCCGCCCCGGCTAGGGCGGCTCCCGGCCGGGCCGCCTCGCCGCAAGCGCCACGCCCCCGCCCGGTTGCCCATCCCGCACCTGCGTATAGAGTGCGTGCGGGAGACAGATTCAGGGGGACGAGGGTGCAAGCATCCATGCAGGCGCCGGGGCCGTGCCCTGGCTGGGAGGTCGCGCCGCCTGCCCCGCGGGGTGCCGCAGGGTGAGCGGCAGCGCGGACCGGCCCTTCCTGCCGCACTTCCCGGTGGAGCTGCCGGTCCCGGATCTGCGCCCCTGGCTGGCGGGCAACCTGCTGCCGGGGGTGTGGAGCTTCACCGCCGCCGAGCCCGGCCCGCATGTGGCGCTGGTCAGCCTGATCCATGGCAACGAGATCGCCGGCGCGCTGCTGCTGTCGCGCTGGCTGGCACGGGGGCTGCGGCCGGCGCGCGGGCGGCTCACCTTCGTCTTCGCCAATCTGCGCGCCTTCGCCCGCTTCGACCCCGCCGACCCCACCCTCAGCCGCTACATCGACGAGGACATGAACCGCGTCTGGTGCGGCCGCGTGCTGAACGGCCCGCGCCAGAGCGCCGAGCTGCAGCGCGCGCGGGAGCTGCTGCCGCTGGTGGAGAGCGTCGATGTGCTGCTGGACCTGCACAGCATGCTCTGGCCTTCCGACCCGCTGATCCTCTGCGGCACCACGCCGCGCGGGCAGGTGCTGGGCCGGCGGCTCGGCGTGCCGCCGCTGGTGGTGGCCGACCAGGGCCACAACACCGGCCTGCGGCTGATCGACCACAGCGGCTTCAGCACGCCGGAGGGGCAGCGCACCGCGCTGCTGGTGGAAGGCGGCCAGCACTGGGAGGCGGCGACGCTGGCCACGCTGGAGGGCTGCGCCAGCGCCCTGCTGCGCGAGACCGGCACGCTGGACCTGCCCCCCGCCCTGCCCGCTGCCGCCCCGCCACGCCTGGCGCGGGTGACGCGCACGGTCGTCGCCGGCACGCACAATTTCAGCTTCGTCGCGCCGTTCCGGGGCGGCGCCGTCATCCCCCACCGCAACACGCTGCTGGCGCTGGATGGCGAGACCGAGATCCGCACGCCGCATGATGACTGCCTGCTGGTGATGCCAAGCCCGCGCACCATGCGCGGCCACACCGCCGTGCGCCTGGCGCGCTTCCTCGGCCCGGACGAGGCCTGAAAGCCCCGCAAAGGCCGGCACGCCGGACATCCGGCAAGCCGGTCATCGGATGAGTGGGGATTGCAGACAGTGAACAGCCCGTGCCACCCTGCCGGCCCGCTGGCAGGCCCCGCCCGCCCGCCCAAAGAGACACACCCCACCGGAGGACTTCCAGGATGGCCATTGGCCTGCGCATCGCCGAGCAGTTCACCCGCGTCGCGCCCGCGCTGATCGACCGGGCGGCGAAGCTGCCCGTCGCCAATATCGGCGATGTCATGAACCGGATGCAGGCCATGCGCGGCGGCTTCAAGGCCTATGGCGGGCGCCGCGCCCTGGTCGGCCCGGCGCTGACCGTGCGCGTCCGCCCCGGCGACAACCTGCTGCTGCACCGCGCCATCGACCTCGCCCAGCCGGGCGATGTCATCGTCTGCGACGGCGGCGGCGACCTCTCCATCGCCGTGGCCGGCGACCTGATGGCCAGCCACGCTGTCAGCCGCCGCGTCGGCGCGCTGGTGGTCGATGGCGCGGTGCGCGACATCAAGGAGCTGGCGCAGCTCGACCTCGGCGTCTGGGCGCTCGGCGCCACCCCGGCGGGGCCGCACAAGGAAGGGCCGGGCGAGATCGGCTACCCCATCGCCTGCGGCGGGCTGGTGGTCGCCCCCGGCGACCTGATCGCGGCCGACGAGGATGGCGTCGTCGTCGTGCCCCGCGAGGCGGCGGAGGCGGTGATCGCGGCGGCCGAGGGCCATGCGGCGAAGGAGGCGGCCACCACCGCCGCCATCCGCGGCGCCGGCTGGGACCGCGCCTGGGTGGAGCAGACCCTGGCCGCCAAGGGCTTCGCCATCACGCGCTGAGGACGGGGAACATGGCCACGCCCGTGGCGCAGGTGCCGGCGGAGCGCGTCCACCGGCAGATCCTGAACATCCTGCTGGCCTGGGGCATGGACCCTGTGCTGGCCGCCACCACGGCCGAGGCCATGGTGGAGACCGACCTCATGGGCATCGACTCGCACGGCCTGTCGATGCTGATGATGTACGAGACGATGCGCAACGCCGGACAGCTCGACCTCGCGGCGCGGCCGCGCGTGGTGCGGCGCAATGCCGCCACCGCGCTGGTCGATGGCGGCGCCGGGCTCGGCCATCCCGTCGCCGTCATGGCGATGGAGCTGGCCGTGGAGCAGGCGCGGGCGGGCGGCATCGGCGCGGTGGGGGTGTTCAACTCGCACCATTTCGGCGCCGCCGGCTACTACGCCCGGCTGGCGGCGAAGCGCGGCGTCATCGGCCTGGTGATGACCACGGCGCGCAGCGTGCTGGTGGTACCGACGCGCGGTGCGCAGCCGATGCTCGGCACCAACCCCATCGCCCTCGCCGCGCCGGCCGATGGCCGGCCGGCCTTCGTGCTGGACATGTCGAGCAGCACGGTGGCCGGCAACAAGGTCAAGGTCTACGACCTCAACGGCAAGCCGATGCCGGAAGGCTGGGTGGTGGATGGCGAGGGTCGCCCCGTCACCGACGCCGCCGAGGGCATGGCCTATCTCTTCAGGCGGGCCGAGGGCGGCCTGACCCCGCTCGGCGGCGACGAGGCCACCGGCGGCCACAAGGGCTACGGCCTGGGGCTGATGGTGCAGATCCTGGCCGGCACGCTGACCGGCGGCGCCCTCTCCGTGCTGCGCAACCGCACAGCGAAGCCGGGGGAGCCGGACAATATCGGCCATTTCTTCCTGGCCATCGACCCCGCCGCCTTTCGCCCGCCGGAGGAATTCGAGGCCGATCTCGGCACGCTGCTGGAGACGATGCGAGCGACGCCCCCCGCCATGCCGGGGCGCCCCGTGCTGATCCCCGGCGAGCCGGAGGATGCCGAGCACGCCGCTCGCGGCGCCGCCGGCATCCCCGTGCCGGAGACGCTGGACCGCCATGTGCGGGAGATCTGCGCCCGCTGCGGCGCCGGTTACGTGCTGGCCTGACACTGCCGGGGCGCGGCACCGCCGCCGCGCCCCGCTGCGGACCGTGAAGACACGGCCGCTCTGCGCAAGAACCACCGGGAGAATGTCCACATGTCCAGGATGCCTCGCCGCGCCCTGATGGCCGGCCTGCTCGCCGCCCCCGCCCTGCTGCGCCCCCGCGCCGCCGCCGCCCAGGCCTCCGGCTGGCAGCCCACGCGCCCGGTGCAGCTCATCGCCGGCTTCGCGCCCGGCGGCGGCAGCGACATCATCGCCCGCACCATCGCCGAGGCCTGCGCGCCGCTCTACCCGCAGCCGCTGGTGGTGGTGAACCGCCCCGGCGCCGGCGGCGCGCTCGCCGCCGATTTCGTCGCCCGCGCGGCGCCGGACGGCCACACCCTGCTGCTGGCCGGCGGCAGCGAGAGCACCTCCATCCCCGCCCACCGCGAGGTGCCCTACGACCCCAAGACATCCTTCCGCGCCGTCATCCGCCTGACGCGCAACGGCCATTTCATCTGCGTGCGCGGCAAGGGCGGCCGCTTCTCCGACATGCGGCAGGTGATGGCGGCGGCCAAGGCCGAGCCCGGCCGCATCACGCACGGCTCGGCCGGCGCCGGCACCCTCTCCCACTCGCTGTTCCTGCTGCTGGAGCGGCGCGCGGCGGTGGAGTTCCTGCACGTGCCCTATACCGGCGGCGGCCCGGTGGCGCAGGCCCTGCTCTCGGGCGAGATCGACCTCGGCGTGCAGGCGTCCGACGAGCTGGGCGGGCTCGCCGCCTCGGGCGACATCGTGCCGATCGCCCTCGCCTCCGCCGAGCGCTCCCCCGCCTGGCCCGATGTGCCGACGCTGCGCGAGCTGGGCTGGGACGTGCAGGCCGACAACCAGAAGGGCTGGATCGGCCCCGCCGGGCTGACCGACGCCATGGTGACCTACCACCACGACCGCTTCCGCGAGGGCATGAAGGCACCCGCCTGGATCCGCTTCATGGAGCGCATCCGCGAGGCGGACGGCTATGCCAGCGGCCCCGACTTCCAGCGCGCCATGGACACGCTGCTGGACGACATCCGCGGCGCGCTGCGCCGAAGCTGAGCAAGGAGAACGCGCGAATGACCCCGATCACCCCGCCCGCCCCGGTCGCCTTCATTGGGCTCGGCGTCATGGGGGCGGCGATGGCCGCCAACCTGCGCCGCGCCGGCTTCGCCCTCACGGTGCACAACCGCAGCCGTGCCAAGGCGGCCGCGCTGGAGGCGCAGGGCGCGGACTGGGCGGAGAATGCCGCCGGGGCGGCGCGCGGCGCCGCCTGCGTGGGCCTCTGCGTGCCCGACACGCCGGATGTGGAGGCCGTGCTGTTCGGCCCCGGCGGCGTGGCGGAGGGCCTCGCCCCCGGCGCGGTGGTGATCGACTTCTCCTCGATCGCCGCCGCCCCCGCCGCCGGCTTCGCCGCGCGGCTGCTGGCCGAGCGCGGCGCGCACCTGCTGGACAGCCCGGTCTCCGGCGGCCCCGCCGGGGCGCGGGACGGCACCCTCACCTGCATGGTGGGCGGCGACCGCGCGGCCTTCGACGCCGCCGCCGCCGTGTTCGGTGCGGTGGGGCGCAGCGCCACGCATCTTGGCCCAGCCGGGGCCGGGCAGGTCTGCAAGTCGGCCAACCAGCTCATCATCACCGCCACCATGCAGGCGGTGTTCGAGGCGCTGGCGCTGGGCCGCAAGGCGGGGCTGGACCCGGAGGCGATGCGCCAGGCGCTGCTCGGCGGCTCCGCCCGTTCGGCGGTGCTGGAGGCGCATGCCAAGCGCTACCTCGATGGCGCGCTGCAGCCCGGCTTTCGCGCCGAGCTGATGCGCAAGGACATGCGCTTGGCGATCGGCGCCGCGCGGGACCACGGGGTGTTCGCGCCTTCCACCGCGCTGGCCGCGCAGATGATGGAGGCGCTGGTCAACAGCGGGCGGGGGGGCATGGATTCGGCGGCGCTGGGGGAGCTGGTGGCCGAGCTTTCCGGCGTGGCCAAGCCTGACTGACAAAAGAAAGAAGAGGGGTTCCAGGGGAGAATTCCTTCTCCCCTGGCCTTTCGTTCAGCGCGGCTCGCCCTGCACTGGCACGTAGCCCAGCTCGGTGATGAAGGTGGTGATCTCGCCCGTGGCGGCCTCCACCTCCGCGAGGTCGGTGCCCTTGGCCACCAGCGCCACGCCGTTCCCCTCCGGGCGGTAATACGGGTAGGAGCCGATATCGAGCTGGGGGTAGCGCGCCTGGATGGCGCCCAGCCCCTCGGCGATGGTGCCCTCCAGCATGCCGGCGGCGTGCACCGCGCGGGACTGCACCGGCACGCCGCCGGCCAGCTTCGGCGCCAGCCCCTCGAACATCGCCTGCATGATGCGCGGCACCCCCGCCATCACATGCACATTGCCGATGATGAAGCCGGGCGCGACGGAGACCGGGTTGTCGATCAGCGCGGCGCCGCGCGGCATGGTGGCCATGCGCTGGCGCGCGGCGTTGAACTCGGCCGGCGGGTCCTGGCGCGCATAATGCGCGGCCAGCCGCGCCCATGCCTCCGGGTGCGGCTCCCACGGCAAGCCGAAGGCGGCGGCGATGCATTCGGCGGTGATGTCGTCATGCGTCGGGCCGATGCCGCCCGTGGTGAAGACATAGGTGAACTTCGCCCGCACCTCGTTCACCGTGCCGATGATCGTCTCCGGCACGTCGGGGATGACGCGCACCTCGCGCAGCGGAATGCCGATCTCGCCGAGCTTTGTGGCGATGAACTTCAGGTTGGCATCCTGGGTGCGGCCCGAGAGCACCTCGTTGCCGATGATGAGCAGGCAGGCGGTGGGGTTGGTCATGTGCGAGTCCCAAGGGCGGCGTCGGGGGGGAGTCTACCCCCCGCCCGCCTCACAGGAAATCGCGCAACAGCGCGACCAGCGGCCTGTCGGCCGGCGGCATGGCGTAGTCGGAGAGCTTCTGCGGCTTCACCCAGGCCAGCGCCTGCCCCTCCCGCGCGGTGACCGTGCCTTCCCAGCGGCGGCAGAGGTAGAGCGGCATCAGCAGGTGGAAGCGCCCGGCATCATGGCTGGCGAAGGTGAAGGGCGCGAGGCAGGCGGCGGAGACGTCGATATCCAGCTCCTCCTTCAGCTCGCGGATCAGCGCCTGCTCCGGCGTCTCGCCGGGGTCCAGCTTGCCGCCGGGAAACTCCCACAGCCCCGCCATCGGCTTGCCTTCCGGCCGGCGGGCCAGCAGCACGCGGCCATCGGGGTCGATCAGCGCGCAGGCGGCCACCAGCAGCATGGGCTTGGCATCCGGCGGCGGCGGCTCGGCCACGAAGGGCTCGGGCAGCGGCACGGGGGCGGTCAGGTCCTCGCGCCCGCCCTCGAACAGCGTCACCGGCAGGCGGGCGCCGCGCGCCAGGAACGGCACCTCGCCCTTGCCCGTCTCGCGCAGGCCGATGCGCCGCAGCACGGCGCCGGAGCGGCCATTCTCCTCCAGCGCATGGGCGAAGATGCTGTCCAGGTCGAGATTGGCGAGGCCCCAGCGGGCCAGCCGCCCGGCCGCCTCGGCGGCCACGCCATGGCCCCAGAAGCGGCGCCCGACCCAGTAGCCCAGCTCGGCGCGGCGGGTATCCGGCTCCCGCGTCAGGCCGACGCAGCCGACCAGCACCTCGGTGTCGCCATCCTGGCCGACGATGGCCAAGTGCCAGGCGGAGCCCTCCGCCAGCCGCTTGTGGGTGGAGGCGATCCACTCATCGGCCAGCTCGCGGGAGTAGGGGAAGGGCACGCGGCTGAGCCAGCGCACCACCTCCCAGTCGTTGATCAGGCGGTGCAGCGCCGGGGCATCCTCGGCGCGCAGGGGCCGCAGCGTCAGCCGCTCGGTGCGGAGGGGGGCGAATTCGGGCTCGCTCATGCGGGGAAGTCCAGGCCCCGTGGCGCAGGGCGCCACGGGGCCATGGGATTCAGCGCTTCCACCAGCCGCGCTTCTTCGGCGCATCCGGCACGGCATCCACGAGCACGGGCTGCACCGGTGCGCCGGCTTCCGGCGTGGCGGCCGGCGCCGCCTCCACGGCCGGCGCGGGTTCGGCCACGGCCTCGCTGGCCGGGGCAGCCGCCGGCACTTCCACCGGCACCGCCTCCGCGGTCTCCGGCGTGGCCGCGGCGGCCTTGGCCGGCGCCTTGCGCGTGCGGCGCGGCTTGGCCGGCGCGGCTTCCACCGCCTCCGGCACCTCCACCGGCGCGGCTTCCACCGCCTCCGGCGCGGCCGCGGCGGCCTTGGCCGGAGCCTTGCGCGTGCGGCGCGGCTTGGCCGGCGCGGCTTCCGCCTCCACAGGCACCTCCACCGGCGCGGCTTCCACCGCCTCCGGCGCGGCCACGGCGGCCTTGGCCGGCGCCTTGCGCGTGCGGCGCGGCTTGGCCGGCGCAGCCTCCACCGGCGCTTCCACCGCTGCTTCCACAGGAGCCTCGACCACGGGCGCGGGCTCGGTCAGCGGCAGGGGCGCGGGCTCCGGCAGGGCGGCGCTTTCCACGACAGGCTGCGGCGCGGCCTGCATCTCCGGCACCGGCGGCTGCGGCAGCGAGTCGATGGCGGCGACCGGCGCCACCTCCGGCGTCACCGGCGGCAGGGAACCGGGCTTCGGCGCCAGCGGCTGCTGCGCGGCTTCCTCGGCCGCCGCCATGGCGTCGAAGATGTCGTCCAGCGTGCCGGCGAAGGGGTCGGCGGGCGTCGGGCCGGCATAACGCGGGCGCGGCGGCTCCGTTCCCTCGCCGAAGCGGCGGCGGCCACGGCGGCCGCGGCGACCACGGCGCTGCTCCTCCTCGCTGTCGAAGGCGGCGCCGTCGGCGGCCTGGCCCTCGGGCGCCGGCGTGGCGGAGGCGGGCGCGGCCTCAGGCACCGCCTCGTCCGGGGTCATGCCCTCGGACTCGGCCTCGGCCTCGTCGCCCTCGCTGTCGCCCTCGGCGTCGTCCGGCCCGGCGAGATCGCCGGCCTGCATCGGCGCGCCATCCTCGCGGCGGCCCCCACGGCGGCGGCGACGGCGGCGGCGACGGCGGTTCTCGCCGTTGCCACGGTCCTCGGCACCGGCCTCGGCGGGCGGAACCTCGGCGCCGGCCGGCACGGCCACGGCCTCATCCTCGGCGGCGGCGGCAGGCATGGGCGCGGGTGCGGCCGTGGCGGCGGGCGCCTCCGGCACGGCCACCGGCGCGGCCTCCTCCACCTCGGGGGCGTAGTCCATGCGCAGCGCGGCGGGGGCGCTGGGCGGCTCGGCCACGGTCTGCGCGCGGGTGCGCTCGATGCGGATGGCCGGCGGCAGCAGCTTGGCGTCCGGCTCGAACAGCACGGCCATGCCGTAGCGCGCCTCGATCTCCGCCAGACGCTCGCGCCGGCGGTTGAGGATGTGCAGAGCCAGTTCCGGCGCGATGGAGACGACGATCTCGGCGGCGCGGCGGCGGGCGCCCTCCTCCTCGATCTGGCGCAGCACCTGCAGCGCGCTGCTCTCCGGCGTGCGGACGATGCCGAGGCCCTGGCAGTGCGGGCAGGTGGCGAAGGAATGCTCGGTAAGGCTGGGGCGCAGCCGCTGGCGGCTCATCTCCAGCAGGCCGAAATGGCTGATGCGGCCGACCTGGATGCGGGCGCGGTCCTGCTTCAGCGCCTCCTTCAGGCGGCGCTCCACCTGCGCGTCGTTGCGCGAGGACTCCATGTCGATGAAGTCGATGACGATGAGGCCGGCGAGATCGCGCAGGCGCAGCTGGCGCGCCACCTCGTCGGCGGCCTCCAGGTTGGTGCGCAGCGCGGTGTCCTCGATGTGCCGGTCGCGCGTGGCGCGGCCCGAGTTCACGTCGATGGCGACCAGCGCCTCGGTCTGGTTGATGACGATGTAGCCGCCCGACTTCAGCTGCACGGTGGGCGACATCATCGCGTCGAGCTGCTGGTCCACGCCGTGGCGCGCGAAGAGCGGCACGGAGTGGTCCTTGTAGAGGCGGATCTTGCGGTCGTTCTGCGGCATCAGCATCCGCATGAAGTCGCGCGCCTGGCGGTAGGCGCCCTCGCCCTCCACCTGGATCTCCTCGATGTCGCGGCCGAACACGTCGCGGATCGAGCGCTTGATGAGGTCGGCTTCCTCATAGACCAGCGTCGGCGCGGTGGATTCCAGCGTGCGCTCGCGGATGTCGTCCCACAGACGCAGCAGGTACTCGCAGTCGCGGCGGATCTCGGGCTTCGGCCGGCCGGCGCCGGCGGTGCGCACGATCATGCTCATGCCGCGCGGCATGCTCAGCTCCTCGATCACCTCGCGCAGGCGCTTGCGGTCGGCGATGGAGGTGATCTTGCGGGAGATGCCGCCGCCGCGCGGGCTGTTCGGCATCAGCACGGAGAAGCGGCCGGCGAGGCTGATATAGGTGGTCAGCGCCGCGCCCTTGTTGCCGCGCTCCTCCTTGACGACCTGCACCAGCATGACCTGCCGGCGGCGGATCACCTCCTGGATCTTGTAGTGGCGCAGGAAGCGGGGCGGGATGCGGCGCTCCTCGCGGCCGTTCTCCTCGTCCTTGTCACGGCCGCCGAGCATCTCGGGCGGGGTCTCGGGAGCGGCGCCCTCGGCGTCCTCGCCGGCGGTCTCGCTCACCGGCACGCCCTCATGCGGCACGGTGGCCTCGGCGGCAGCGGCCTCGGCGGCGATCAGCGCCTCGCCAGAGGTCTCGCGGGGCGCCTGGTCGGCATCGGCCATCTGCTCGATGCGGGCGGCCATCGCGTCGGCCTCGGCCTCGCTGACCTCCTCGCCCTCGTCGTCCGCCTCATCCTCGGCGGCCTCGGCGGCCTGCAGGGCGAGCAGGCGCTCACGGTCGGCGACGGGCAGCTGGTAGTAGTCGGGGTGGATCTCGCCGAAGGCGAGGAAGCCGTGGCGGTTGCCGCCATACTCGACGAAGGCGGCCTGGAGGCTGGGCTCCACGCGCACCACCTTGGCGAGGTAGATGTTGCCCTTCAGCGGGCGCTTGTTCTCGGTCTCGATGTCGAATTCTTCGAGCCGGTTGCCGTCCAGCACCACCACGCGTGTCTCGTCGGCGTGGGATGCATCGATCAGCATGCGCTTGGTCATGAACCGGGATGCTCCGAGCCACCGGCGCGGTCGCGCTGCCGGTGGCGGCAATGGGTGGGCAGGCCCGAGGCAGCGGGGTCGCGCAGGCGGCGTGGCGATGGACTTGCCATGCGGCTCTGGTCTCGACCTCTCGTCTCGGCGGGCCGCGCCCCGGAATGGGGGGGCCCTTGTTGGGCGCGCCGCGCGCAGGCCCCGGGACCGTGCCGCCACATCGCAGAGCGACGCCGGGCGGGCACGAACGGGCCAGCGGCAGGCACGAGCCAGGATGGCGGGCGGAAAACCCGCATCATCCCTCCGCGCCATGGTGCACGCGCCGGTGGAGCGGACAACGGGGCTCTGGCGGAGCCGGGATGCGCGCACCCCTGATCATAGGGGGCAATCCCTTGCCAGATCCTTCAGGCCGCTTCAGGCCTGGCCCGCCATGAAGGCGGCGGAGCCAGGAAAAGCCCAGGCGGCCGTGCCCGGAACCTCCACCGACAGCGTTCGCCGCCGGGGCAAGGCACCATAGGCGGGGGCTGCTCCTTCCACAAGGCATTGCATTCCTCACATGTTACATGAAGGAATCCCGTGATCCTGCGGCATTGGCATGATAGAGGCGAAGTATCGGCAAGGTGCGGCCCATCGCGGGCCGGCCGGCGTGGCGGCGTTTTCGCGCCCCTGCCCGCCTTCCGGTCGCCGCCGCGCCCCGCGCCGGCGGTGACGGGCGCGCACCCTGGGGAGGGCCGCGCCCGGCCGGGGCCGCCGGGAGGGGGAAAGCCCGCCGGCCTCGCCAGGCTCATCGAGGGGGAGTTCGCCGCGCCATGTCTGATTCACCCGGCCGCCGGCAATTGTTGCAGATGGCGCTGGGGCTCGCCTTCGCCGGGGTGCCGGCGCTGGCCGAGGCCGCCGTCACCGCCGCCCGGCTGGCGCGCGCCGATGGCGGCAGCCGCCTGACCATCGCGGTCAACAGCGCCACGCGCTGGTCGCTGCGCGCCACCACCCGCCCCGCCCGGCTGGTGCTGAGCCTGCCCGGCACCACCTGGCGCGGCCCGGCGCGGCTCGGCGCGGCCGGTCTGGTGCGCGGCGCGCGCTGGGACAACGCCAACAAGCGGCTGCTGATCGACCTCGCCGGCCCCGTCTCGGTGCAGGCGGAGGAGGGCGGGCGGCAGCTCGCGGTGCATGTCACGCCCGGCACCCAGCCCGGCTTCGCGCGGCTGGCGCGCGGCACCATCGCCGAGGGGCGGCTGGGCGGCGCGGCGGCCGCCTCCTCCCTGCCGCTGGTGGTGCTGGACCCCGGCCATGGCGGCAAGGACCCGGGCACGATCGGCGTCAACGGCACGCTGGAGAAGCGCATCACCCTCGCCGCCGCGCTGGAGCTGAAGCGGCAGCTCGAGGCGGGCGGGCGCTGCCGCGTGGCGCTGACCCGCGGGCGCGACGCGTTCGTCTCGCTCGACGGCCGGGTGGAGTTCGCCCGCAAGCGGGAGGCGGCGCTGTTCGTCTCGCTGCACGCCGATTCCGCGCCGGGGGCGCGCGGCGCCAGCGTCTACACCCTCTCCGACCGCGCCTCGGACGCGCTCTCCGCCCGGCTGGCGCAGACGCAGAACCGCGCCGACGCGGCGGGCGGGCTGCGCCTGCCCGATGTCTCGCCCGAGGTGGAGCGCATCCTCTATTCGCTGGTGCGGCAGGAGACGAAGGTGGGCTCGGCGCGGATGGCGCGCTTCGTGGTGGATTCGCTCGGCCGCAGCGTGACGCTGCTGCCCAACACCCACCGCCAAGCTTCCTTCGCCGTGCTCAAGGCGCCGGACGTGCCGAGCGTGCTGGTGGAGATGGGCTTCCTCTCGGACCGGCGGGACGAGGCGGCGCTGAACCGCGCCGCGCACCGCGCCCTGCTCGCCCGCTCGATGACCCGGGCGATCCATGGCTGGCTGGCCCAGCACCATGCCGGCATGATCCACGCCGGCTGACAGAAAGAAGATGGGGGCGCGGGGGAATTCCTTCCCCCGCCCTTACCTGGCCTGCCGGGCCGTCAGCCCAGCTTGCCGTGGCAGTGCTTGTACTTCTTCCCCGAGCCGCAGGGGCAGGCGGCGTTGCGCGGCGTGCGGTACCAGGTGGCCGGGTCCTGCGGATCGACACCCTCCACCGCGCGCGGCGTGGCGGGGGCGAAGCCGCCTTCGGCGGGCGCATGGTCCCACCCCGCCGCGGAGGCCGCGCCCATCATGTCCGGCTCCGGGTGGCGCATGTCGCTCACCATCACCGGCTCGGGTAGGGGCGGCGGCGAGGCGGGGCTCAGCTCGATGCGCAGCAGCAGCGAGGTAACGCGCTCGCGCAGATCCTCGAGCATGGTGTTGAAGAGGTTGAAGGCCTCGCTCTTGTACTCGTTCAGCGGGTCGCGCTGGCCATAGGCGCGCAGGCCGATGCCCTGGCGCATGTGGTCGAGCGAGAGCAGGTGCTCCTTCCACACCGAATCGAACACCTGCAGCAGCAGCTGCTTCTCGACCATGCGCATCAGCTCGGGGCCGATATTGGCGGCGCGGCTGGCGGCCATCTGCTCGGCGGCGGCCTGGATGCGCTCGCGCACCGCCACCTCGTCGATGCCCTCCTCCTTCGCCCATTCCTCCACCGGCAGGTCGAGGCCGAGGTCGTTGCGCACCCGCTCCTGCAGCCCGGCGATGTCCCACTGCTCCGGATAGGCGTTCTCCGGGATGGCGCGGGCGACCATGGCGTCGATCGTCTCGCGCCGCATCTCCTCCACCGTCTCCGAGACGTCGGCCGCCGTCATGAAGGTGCGGCGCTGGGCGTACACCTCCTTGCGCTGGTCGTTCATGACGTCGTCGTACTTCAGGAGGTTCTTGCGGGTGTCGAAATTCCGCGCCTCGACCTTCTTCTGCGCCTTCTCCAGCGCCCGGTTGATCCAGGGGTGGATGATGGCCTCGCCTTCCTTGAGGCCGAGCTTCTGCAGCATCCCGCCCATGCGGTCCGATCCGAAGATCCGCATCAGGTCGTCTTCCAGGCTCAGGAAGAAGCGGGAGGCGCCCGGGTCGCCCTGGCGGCCGGAGCGGCCGCGCAGCTGGTTGTCGATGCGTCGGCTCTCATGCCGCTCCGTGCCGATGACGAAGAGGCCGCCCGCCTGCTTCACCACCTCCTCATCCGCCTTCACCTGGGCGCGGAGGGCGGCGAGGTGCGCCTCCCACTCCGGCCCTTCCTTCGGGCCGGGGAAGCCGGCCTCGGCCAGCATCTCGGCATTGCCGCCGAGCTTGATGTCGGTTCCCCGCCCGGCCATGTTGGTGGCGATGGTGACGGCGCCCGGGCGGCCGGCCTGGGCGATGATGCCGGCCTCCTGCTCGTGGTAGCGCGCGTTCAGCACCTTGTGCGGCACGCCTTCCTTCTTCAGCAGCTCGCTGATCAGCTCCGACTTCTCGATGCTGGTGGTGCCGACGAGCACCGGCTGGTGGCGCGCCTGCGCCTCCTTCACCAGCTTCGCCACCGCGTCGTACTTCTCGGCGGCGCTGCGGTAGACCTCGTCGTCACTGTCCTGGCGGACCACCGGCAGGTTGGTCGGGATCTCGACCACCTCCAGCTTGTAGATCTCGGCGAACTCGTCCGCCTCGGTCGAGGCCGTGCCGGTCATGCCGGCGAGCTTCGGGTAGAGGCGGAAGTAGTTCTGGAAGGTGATGGAGGCGAGCGTCTGGTTCTCCGGCTGGACCTCGACGCCTTCCTTGGCCTCCAGCGCCTGGTGCAGCCCCTCGGAGTAGCGGCGGCCTTCCATCATGCGGCCGGTGAACTCGTCGATGATGACGAGCTTGCCCTCGCGGTTGACGATGTAGTCCACGTCCCGCGCGAAGAGCACATGCGCGCGCAGGCTCTGGTTGACGTGGTGCACCAGCGTGACGTTGTGGAAGTCGTAGAGATTGCCTTCCTCGAGCAGCCCGGCCTCGCTCAGCATGCGCTCCACCGTGGCCGTGCCGGCCTCGGTCAGCGCCGCGGTGCGCATCTTCTCGTCCTTGTCGAAGGTCTCCTTGTCCTTCACCAGCTCGCGCACCACGAGGTCCACCTGGCGGTACAGCTCGGAGCTGTCCTCGGCCGGGCCGGAGATGATCAGCGGCGTGCGCGCCTCGTCGATGAGGATGCTGTCCACCTCGTCGACGATGGCGAAGTTGAAGTCGCGCTGGACCATCTCGTCCAGCCGGTACTTCATGTTGTCGCGCAGGTAGTCGAAGCCGAACTCGTTGTTGGTGCCGTAGGTGATGTCGCAGGCATAGGCGTCGCGCCGCTCCACATCCGTCAGGCCGTGGACGATGACGCCGCAGGAGAGGCCGAGGAAGTTGTAGAGCCGGCCCATCTGGGCGCTGTCGCGCTGCGCCAGGTAGTCGTTCACCGTGACGACATGCACGCCCTTGCCGGCGAGGGCGTTGAGGTACACCGCCAGCGTGGCGACGAGGGTCTTGCCCTCGCCGGTCTTCATCTCGGCGATGCGGCCGGCGTGCAGCACCATGCCGCCGATCATCTGCACGTCGAAATGGCGCATGCCGAGCACGCGCTTGGAGGCCTCGCGCGCCGTGGCGAAGGCCTCGGGCAGCAGATCGTCCAGGCTCTCCCCGGCGGCGAGGCGGGCCTTCAGCTTCGGGGTCTGCGCCCGCAGCTCCTCGTCCGAGAGGGGGGCGAGTTTCGGCTCGAAGGCGGTGATGTCGGGCAGCCGGGCGCTGAACTGCTTCAGCACGCGGTCGTTCGAGGTGCCGAAGATGGCGCGGGCGAGGCGGGAGAACATGCTGTTTCGAAACTCTCCGAGGGCGGCCGGCACCCCTCCCCCCCCTCCGACGGCCGGGCACGGGGCCAGTCCGGAGGAAGGCCAGGCCCGGACCTTCCGGGTCCGCCCAGGCCGGGCAACAGGGGCGGGCAACAGGCTGCTTTGGCCGAGACAGATAGGCGCGGCCCGCCTCAGGGTCAACGAAAGCCGGAATGACAGCGCGGAAAGGTCAGGCCCACGCCGCGGCGGCGGCCCTGCCCGGTGGCCCTGCCCGGCTGGCCTGCCTGCCCTGATTGTGATGTGGGGCGGCATCCGCCATCTTGAACCGTCCAGCCGCGAAGGCACATGCACCGAATGCGATCCACCGCCCTCATTCTTCCCCTGCTGCTCGCCGCGGCGCCCCTCCTGGCCCAGCCTGGCCTGGCCCAGAGCGGTCAGGCCCAGACTGGTCAGGCCCAGACTGGTCAGGCACAGCCGGGAACACCGCCCGGCGCGGCCGCGCCCCAGGTCGCGCCCGGTACGCCCGCCGGCCAGCCGGCCGGCAACCCGGTGGTCGCCCGCGTCGAGCAGGAGGAAATCCGCCTCTCCGACGTGCAGGCCGCCATCGGCGAGCTGCCGCCCGAGCTGCGCGGCGCCCCCGGCCCGATGCTCTTCCCCCTCGTGCTGGACCAGCTGATCGCCCAGAAGGCGCTGGTCGCCGCCGCCCGCGCCCAGGGGCTCGACAAGGACGCGGCGGTGCAGGCCGCCATCCGCCGCGCCGAGGAGGAGCAGCTGCAGCAGGCGCTGCTGCGCCGCGAGATCGCCCCCGCCCTGACGGAGGAGGCGCTGCGCGCCCGCTACCATAAGGAGATCGCCGGCAAGCCGGGCGAGGAGGAGGTGCATGCGCGCCACATCCTCACCGCCACCGAGGCCGAGGCGCGCGCCGCACTCGCCGAGGTGCGCAAGCCGAACGCCGATTTCGCCGCCGTGGCGAAGCAGCGCTCCACCGGCCCCGGCACCCAGCAGGGCGGTGATCTCGGCTTCTTCAAGAAGTCCGACATGGTGCCGGAATTCGCCGAGGCCGCCTTCGGCCTGAAGGCGGGCGAGATCAGCCGCGAGCCGGTGAAGAGCCCCTTCGGCTGGCACGTCATCAAGGTCGAGGCGCGCCGCATGGCGCCGGCCCCGAGCTTCGAGGAGAGCGCCGAATCGCTGCGCCAGGCCGCCTTCGAGGAGGCGGTGAACGCGGCGGTGGAGGAGGTGCAGGCCAAGGCCAAGATCGAGCGCTTCAACATGGACGGCTCGCCGCGCGCCAGCACCCCCGCGCCCTCGCTGCTGGACGGCGCCGCGCCGCCCGCCGGGCAGCCGCGCCGCTGAGGCGATCCTGCCGCGGGCCGGCGGCGGCGGATCTCCGCCGCCGCCGGCCCGCGCGCCTGCTTTCAAGCCCCCTTCCTTTGCGGTAACGCTGCGGCGCCCTGATCACGTCAAGGATGCGCCCTGATGGCCGCTAAGGCTCTGCCCGTCTCTCCGCTCGCGGTTCCCCTCCCCGCCGTGCCGCCCATCGCCGGCGTGACGCTCGGCGTGGCGGCGGCGGGCATCCGATACAAGGGCCGCAACGACCTCACCCTGATGCAGTTCGCCCCCGGCACCACGGTGGCCGGCGTGTTCACCCGCAACAAGTGCCCGGGCGCGCCGGTGGACTGGTGCCGCGCGGCGCTCAAGGGCGGCAAGGCCCGCGCCCTGGTGGTGAATGCCGGCAACGCCAACGTCTTCACCGGCAAGCCGGGGCGCGACGCGGTGCAGGCCACGGCCGACGCCGCCGCCGCCCTGGTCGGCTGCAAGCCGCGCGAGGTGTTCCTCGCCTCCACCGGCGTGATCGGCGAGACGCTGCCGCACGAGAAGCTGACCGCCGCCCTGCCCGCCCTGCACGGCCAGCTCGCCGCCGACGGCTGGGAGGGTGCCGCGCGCGGCATCATGACCACCGACACCTTCCCCAAGGCCTGCGTCCGCACCGCGCTGATCGGCGACACGGAGGTGACCATCGCCGGCATCGCCAAGGGCAGCGGCATGGTGGCGCCGGACATGGCGACGATGCTCTGCTTCATCGCCACCGACGCCAAGATCCCGGCGGCGGCGCTGCAGGCCATCCTGAAGAAGGGGGTGGATGCCAGCTTCAACCGCACCACCGTCGATTCCGACACCTCGACCAGCGACACGGTGCTGGTCTTCGCCACCGGCCAGGCGAAGCACCCGCGCGTGCCGGCCGAGGGCGGCGCGATGCTCAAGGGCTTCGCCCGCGCGCTGCACGATCTGCTGCTCGACCTCGCGCTGCAGGTGGTGCGCGACGGCGAGGGCGCGCAGAAGCTGGTGCGCATCGACGTCACCGGCGCCACCACCGCCCGCTCGGCGCAGAAGATCGCCATGGCCATCGCCAACTCGCCGCTGGTCAAGACCGCCATCGCCGGCGAGGACGCCAATTGGGGCCGCATCGTCATGGCGGTGGGCAAGGCGGGCGAGCCGGCCGACCGCGACAGGCTCTCGGTCGCCGTCGGCGGCACCTGGATGGCGCGCGAGGGCGGCGTGGTGCCGGGCTATGACGAGGCGCCGGTGGTGGCGCACATGAAGGGCCGGGAGATCGAGATCGCCGTCGATATCGGCCTCGGACGCGGCAAGGGCACGGCCTGGACCTGCGACCTGACGCACGGCTATATCGATATCAACGGCTCCTACCGGAGCTGAGACCCGGCTCCCCGGCGCCTTTTCCCGGAAGGGGCCGGGGACGGACCCGGTCGCCCGCCCTGCCAGGCGGCGCCGGCCCGGCACGCAGACCGCTCCCGCCCCTCCCGCCCCTCCGGACGCACCGATGCTGAACCGCCTGAGCCAGCTGCTGGAGTTCAGCATCCGCCCCCGCTCGGCCATGTTCCGCTGGAGCTTCGCCGCCGGCGTCTTCCTGGTGGCGCTTCTGGCCCGGCTGAAGATCGGGCCGGCATTGCCGCCGGGCTTCCCCTACCTCACCTTCTTCCCGGCGGTGATCGTCACCACCTTCGTCTGCGGCCTGTGGCCGGGAGTGGCCGCCGCCACCGCCTCCGGCATCGCCGCCTGGTACTTCTTCATTGAGCCCTTCCACAGCTTCACCCTCGACGGCGCCACGGCGATGGCGCTGGGCTTCTACGCCCTGATCGTGACGGTGGACGTGCTGCTGATCCACCTGATGCAGGAGGCGCTGCTGCGCCTGCGCGCCGAGAGCGCCCGCCAGTCCCGCGAGCGGGAGCTGAGCCAGCAGCTGGCCGAGAGCCGCGAGGTGATGTTCCAGGAGCTGCAGCACCGCATCTCCAACAACCTGCAGGTGATCGGCGCGCTGATGGCGCTGCAGCGCGGCGCCGTGCAGGACAAGAAGGCCCGCCGCATCATCGACCAGGCCGCCACCCGGCTGGAGCTGATCGGCCGCATCCATCGCCGGCTGCAGGACCCCTCGGGCCAGCGCGTGGAACTCGGCGTCTTCCTCGGCCGGCTGTGCGACGACCTGCTGGATGCCGCCGGCGCCACGGGCGTCAAGGTGCACCTGCAGGCCGACAGCGTGCTGCTGCCGCCCGAGCAGACGGTGCCGATGGCGCTGATCCTGATGGAGCTGGTCTCCAACGCGCTGGAGCATGGCTTCGCGCACCAGGGCCAGGGGAGGATCGCCATCGAGCTGCGCCAGCTGGAGCCGGCCACGATACAGCTCACCGTGCTCGATGACGGCGCCGGCCTGCCGCCGGATTTCGACCTGGAGACCACGCAGAGCCTCGGCCTGCGCATCGTCAGGGCGCTGGCCGCGCAGCTCGGCGCCAGCTTCGAGATGCAACGGGCGCCGCGCGGCACCGCCTGCGGCCTGCTCCTGCCGGTGCGCTGAGGCGGGGGGCCGCGCCTGGCGCCTCAGGCCACGCCGTTGCGGCCCATCTCCAGGAACTTCTCGCGGCGGCGGGCGCGCAGCGTGCCGCTGTCGAGCGCCAGCAGCGGCTCCAGGCATTCCGCCACCTTGTCGCCCACGGCGGCGATCGCGGCGGCCGCGTCGCGGTGCGCACCGCCCAGCGGCTCCGCCACCACGGCGTCGATCAGCGCCAGGCGCGAGAGGTCCTGCGCCGTCAGCTTCAGCGCATCGGCGGCGGTGCTGGCCTGGGCCGCGTCCCGCCACAGGATCGAGGCGCAGCCCTCGGGGCTGATCACCGAATAGATGGAGTGCTCCAGCATCAGCACGCGGTCGGCCGCGGCGAGGGCGATGGCGCCGCCCGAGCCGCCCTCGCCGATGATGGTGGAGACCATCGGCACCGGCGCGTCCAGGCAGGCCTCGATCGAACGGGCGATGGCCTCGGCCTGGCCGCGCGCCTCGGCCTCGATGCCGGGGAAGGCGCCGGCGGTGTCGACGAAGGAGAGGACGGGCAGGCCGAAGCGCCCGGCCAGCTCCATCAGGCGGCGGGCCTTGCGGTAGCCCTCGGGCCGAGCCATGCCGAAATTGTGGCGCACGCGGCTCTCGGTGTCGGTGCCCTTCTCGGTGCCCAGCACCATCACGGCGCGGCCGCGGAAGCGGCCCATGCCGCCCACCACCGCCGCGTCGTCGGCGAAGGCGCGGTCGCCGGCCAGGGGCGTGAAGTCCTCGATCAGGGCGCGGACATAGTCGAGGCATTTCGGCCGGTCTGGGTGGCGGGCCACCTGGGTCTTCTGCCAGGGCGTCAGCTTGGCGTAGGTGGCGGAGAGCAGCTTCTCCGCCTTGTCCGACAGGCGGCCGACCTCCTCCGCCACGTCGATGCCGCCCGCATCGGTGGTGCGGCGCAGCTCCTCGATCTTGCCTTCCAGTTCGGCGAGGGGCTTTTCGAAGTCGAGGAAGTGACGCATCGCGATCCCGTCTCTGGCGGCGCCCGTCACGGCCTGGGCGCGGAGAGCGGGTGGCCTAGCGCAGATGCGGCGTCAAGGCCAGCATGCCCGCCGCATCCCGCCCGCCTCAGCCGGGGTAGCGCTGGAATTCCGGCAGGGTGTGCAGCGTGGCCATCCAGGGCAGGCGCTCCGCCACCTGGATCTGCGCGCCCGGCGGCAGGAGGGCGGCATCGTCCAGCGTGCCGGTCTGGATGTCCACCATGCCGGGCAGCATCGCCTCGTTCACGTAGAACAGGCTGGTGCCGCATTCGGCGCAGAAGCTGCGGCGGCCATGGGCGGAGGAGGCATAGACCTTCGGCGTGCCCTGCACGGTGAGCCGCCCGGCCGGCACCATCGCCCAGCCCACCACCGGCGCCCCGGCATGGCGGCGGCAATCGGCGCAGTGGCACAGCGCGTGGTGCAGCACATCCGCCGCCGCCACCGCATACTGCACGGCGCCGCAATGGCAGCGCCCGGCCAGCATGGTCATGCCCTTCCTCCCCGCCCTCTGGCGGGGGCAGCGTGCCATGGCCGGCCCCGTCAGGCCAGCGGGTGGTGCGTCTCGACGAGCTGGCGCAGCCGCTCCTCCAGCACCCGCGTGTAGATCTGGGTGGTGGCGATGTCGGCATGGCCGAGCAGCATCTGCAGGGCGCGCAAATCGGCGCCGCCCTCCAGCAGGTGGCTGGCGAAGGAATGGCGCAGCACGTGCGGGCTGACCTTGGTCGGGTCCAGCCCCGCCGCCAGCGCCGCCTGCTTGACCAGCAGCAGCAGCCCCTGGCGCGTCAGGTGCCCGGCCGCGCCATGCGAGGGGAACAGCCATTTGGAAGGCTTCTTCGGGTCCCGCAGCGCGGCCACGGCGGCGCGCGCCCGGGCCGAGACCGGCACCAGCCGGTCCTTCCCCCCCTTGCCGCGCACGCGGATCAGCGCGCTGCCCTGCGCCAGGGCATGCGCCGGCAGCGAGACCACCTCGCTGGCGCGCAGGCCAGAGCAGTAGAGCAGCTCCAGCAGCGCCACGGCCAGCGGGCCGCGCTTGCCGGGAATGGTCGCGGCGGCGCCCAGCAGCGCCTCCACCTCCGCCACGCGCAGCGCCTTGGGCAGGGAGCGCGGCTGGCGGGGGCTGTCGAGCAGCTCGGTGGGGTCGTCGGCGCGCACATTCTCCCGCGCCAGGAAGCGGAAGAACTGCCGCAGCGCCGAGAGCCGCCGCGCCGCGGTGCGCGGCGAGAGACCGGCATCGGTCAGCCGCGCCAGGTAGGCGCGCAGCATCTCGGACGAGGCGGCGGCGAGCGACTCGCCGCGGCGCCGCGCATAGGTCTCGAAATCGGTCAGGTCCGCCTCGTAGGCCGTCAGCGTGTTGCGCGCGGCGCCACGCTCGGCCGAGAGCATCTCCAGGAAGGCCTCGAGGTGGCGGTCCATCCCTGGTTCCTGACGGCCGGGGCCGGCCTCAGCGGGTGCCGAAGCGCTCGTTGGGCAGGGTGCGCTCGACCGGCTGCTGCGTCACGGGCGGCGGGAAGGCGCCCAGCACCAGCAGCCCGCCCAGGGCGGCGATGACCAGGATCAGGATGAGGAGAAGCAAGGGACGGCGGAACATGGCGGCCGGGGGTATCCTGCGCGGCGGAGTGTGATGTGCTACCGTCCGGCCCTGTGTCACGCAACCTCGGCTTCGCCATCATTCCGCCCGCCGCACCGCCGGCCCCCGAGCCCACCGGCCCCGCCATGACCGCGCCGGCACCGGCCACGCCGCCTCCCCTGGGCATTCCGGGCGGCCGGCCGCGCTCGGTCGTGCTGGTGGGGATGCCGGGCTCCGGCAAATCCTCCATCGGCCGCCGCCTGGCGCAGCGCCTGGGCCTGCCCTTCTGCGACGCGGACGCCGAGATCGAGGCCGCCGCCGGCCAGCCCATCACCGAGATCTTCGCCCGCTATGGCGAGCCGCATTTCCGCGAGGGGGAGCGGCGGGTCATCGCCCGCCTGCTCTCCGGCCCGCCCGTCGTGCTGGCCACCGGCGGCGGCGCCTATGCCGATGCCGAGACGCGCCGCGCCATCCGCGACTCGGGCGCCGTGGCGCTGTGGCTGCGCTGTACCGTGCCGGTGCTGCTGCCGCGCGTCGCGGGGCGCAGCACCCGGCCGATGTTCCTCGACCAGGACCCGGAGGCGGTGCTGAACCGCCTCATGGCCGCCCGCCACCCCTTCTATGCCGAGGCCGATATCGTGGTGAACTGCCTGGACGAATCCCCCGAGACCACGACCGACCGCGTGCAGGCCGCGCTGGAGGGCCATGCCATGCCGGACCGCCTGCCGGTGGCGCTCGCCGCCAGCCCCTACGAGGTGCTGGTGGGCGAGGGGCTGCTGGCCCGCGCCGGCGGGCTGATCGCCCCGGTGCTGCCGGCGCGGCGCGTGGCCATCGTCAGCGATGCCAGCGTGGCGGCGCTGCACCTGCCGGCGCTGCGCGCCGGGCTGGAGCGGGCGGGCTTCGAGATCCGCGCCAGCCTCTCCGTGCCGCCGGGCGAGGCCAGCAAGAGTTTCTCCCAGTTCGGCACGCTGATGGAGGCGCTGCTGGCGGCGGGCATCGACCGCAGCACCGCCATCGTCGCGCTGGGCGGCGGGGTGGTGGGCGACCTCGCCGGCTTCGCCGCCGCCGCGGCGCTGCGCGGCCTGCCCTTCGTGCAGGTGCCCACCACCCTGCTGGCGCAGGTGGACAGCTCGGTGGGCGGCAAGACCGGCATTAACCTGAAGGCGGGCAAGAACCTGGCCGGCGCCTTCCACCAGCCGCGCATCGTGCTGGCCGATACCGGGGTGCTTGCCACCCTCCCCGCCCGCGAATTGCGCGCCGGCTATGCCGAGGTGGCCAAGCACGGCCTGCTCCAGGGCCCGCTCTGGGACTGGTGCGAGGCCGAGGGCGCCAAGGCCGTGGCGGGCGATGCCGCCGCGCTGCGCCACGCCGTGCTGGAGAGCTGCCGCCTGAAGGCCGCCGTGGTGGCCGCCGACGAGCGCGAGGAAAGCCCCGAGGGCGGCCGCGCCCTGCTCAACCTCGGCCACACCTTCGGCCACGCCATCGAGGCCGAGTGCGGCTACGATGGCAGCCTGCTGCATGGCGAGGGCGTGGCGGTGGGTCTCGGCCTCGCCGCCCGGCTCTCAGCGCGGCTCGGCCTGTGCGACGCGGCGCTGCCGGGGCGGGTGGAGGCGCACATCGCCGCCGTTGGCCTGCCCGCGCGCCTCGCCGACCTGCCGCGCGGCTTCACCGTGGAGGCGCTGATGGGCCGCATGCGCAAGGACAAGAAGGTGCGCGACGGCGCGCTGCGCTTCGTGCTGCTGCGCGGCCCCGGCGAGGCGCTGACACGCGGCGACGTGCCGCCGGCCCTGGTCGAGGACCTGCTGCGCGAGGCTGGCGCCACCGGCTGAGCGCCGCCGCGCGCGGCAGCCATGCCCCGCGCCGGGCTTCCCCCCTCGTGGCCGCCATGCCATAGCGGAAGGCTCTGTTGCGACGCATCATGCCGGGAGGCCTGCCCATGCCCCTCTCCCCGCCCGCCGCGCGCCAGCCGCTGCACCGGCGCCTGATCGACATGCACGGCTATGCGCGCGAGGACGGCCTGTTCGACATCGAGGGCCATCTGGTCGACACCAAGCCGCATGGCTTCGAGACGCTGGACCGCAGCGTCGGCCCGGACGAGCCGCTGCACGGCATGTGGATCCGGCTGACCGTGGATGACGAGCTGCTGATCCACGCCTGCGAGGCCTCGACCGATTTCAGCCCCTACGCCATCTGCCCCGCCGCGGCGGCGAATTTCGGCCGGCTGGCGGGGCTGCGCATCGGCGCCGGCTTCAACCGCGCGGTGCAGGAGCGGGTGGGCGGCACGCTGGGCTGCACCCATCTGCGGGAGATGATGGCGCAGCTCGCCACCGTCGCCTTCCAGACCACCTACGACGCGCGGCAGGCCCGCCGCCAGGCCGAGGCGAAGACATCGCCCGCCCGCCGCCCCGCCCTGGTCGATACCTGCCTCGCCTATGCCGAGGGCAGCGACGTGGTGGCGCGCCACTGGCCGGACTACGCCGCCAGCCGCCACCGCGCGGCGGAGTGAAGGCTGGCGTCAGTCCTCGTCGCGGCTGAAGAAGGCGCGCAGGAAGCGGCGCAGCGGCGAGGCGGGCGGCGCCAGCTCCGCCGCCTCAGCCTCGGTGAGGTCGGGCGGGCCGAGGCGGCTGTAGAGGGCCTGCACCTTCTCGTCGGCGGGCAGGCGGCGTGCCGCCTCGGCGGCGGTGCGGCGCGCCAGCTCCAGCCGCCCTGTCCGCTCCAGCGCGCGGGCCAGCCCGATATGCGCCGCGCCCAGCTCGGGCGCGAGCAGCAGCGCCTCGCGGAACACCGGCTCCGCCTCCCCCGGCTCGCCGACGAACAGCAGGAGCTGGCCGAGCCAGAGATAGGCCTGCGGGTCCTTGTCGGCGTCCTGCACCTGCTGGCGGGCGACGGCGATGGCCTCGGCGCGGTCGCCGCGCGCGGCCAGGGCGTGGCTGAGGCCGAGCAGCGCCTTGGCATGGCTGGGGTTCTGCCGCAGCACGATGCGGAACTGCGCCTCGGCCTCGTCCAGCTTGCCGTTGTTCAGCAGCAGGTGGCCGTAATGCACATGCAGCTTGCCGTCGCCCGGCGCGTCGCGCACGCCGCGCTTGCACAGCTCCAGCGCCTCCGTCATCCGCTTCTGGCTGCCCAGCACCAGGGAAAGCCCCTGGTAGACGTGACCGACATTCTTGCGCAGCGCCAGCGCGGCGCGGAACGGGGCCTCCGCCGCGTTGAACTCGCCCATGCCGAGCAGGGCGTGGCCGGCCCGCGCCTGGCTGTGGAAATCCTCCGGCCGCAGCGCCGCCTGGCGCAGCGCCACGGCGATGGCGCCCTCGCGGTCGCCGGCATCGCGCAGCGCGCGCATGCGCAGCCGCATGGCGCGCATGATGTCCTGCTCGGCGATTCCGGGGGAGAGGCCAAGCTCCAGCGCCCGCTTCCACAGCCGGTTGGCCATCTCCAGATGGCCGCGGCGGAAGGCGGCGTTGCCGGCATGGCGGAACCAGTGCGGGCTCTGGTGGCGGCGAGCGCGCATCAGCGCCGTCAGCCGCGGCAGGTCCTCGGCCAGGATGCCGTCGAGCATCTGGCGGAGGAAGGCGCTCTCCACCAGCAGCCAGACCGGCGCGTGGTCCATGAAGGGGGTGCGCAGCCAGTGCACCCCCGCCCCCTTCGCCAGCGCCGCCGCGTGGCGCGCATCCTCCGGCATGTAGGGGTCGGCCAGCAGCACGGCGAAGCGGCCCGGCTCGCCCGGCCGCACCGCCATGTCGGGCAGCAGGGCGGCGTCGTGGTGCTGGTGGAAGCGCTTGTCCCACGGCACCTGGCGCGGGTCGATCGAGCCCTGCGGGCAGACGCCGAAGGCATGAGCCGCGCCCAGCAGCCGCGCGTATTTCAGCGCGGCATAGCCGCCCATGCTGTAGCCGTAGGTGACGGCGGGGCCGCGCAGGGCGCCGCGCACCGCCGCCGCCGCCGCCGCCACCGAGGCGGCGGGGAACCAGTTCTCCCGCTTGGCCACGAAGCCGATGGCGTTCACCTTTAGCTTGCGCGCCACCTCCTGGCCCCAGATGCTGTCGCCCTTCGGGCGGAAGGTCAGGTCGGCGAAGGTGATCAGCGTGGGCTCGCCGGCGGCGGGCCGGTGCACAACCACGAGGTGCTCGTCTTCGTAGAGGATCGTGCCCGCCGGAGCGGCCGGCGGGGTGGTGGCGGCGGGCTGGGTCTCGGCCATGATCCTGCGGGCGGGTGGCGTCAGGCCGCCCGGCCCGCCTCCTCCGGGGTTTGCAGGCGCAGCGAGAGGGCGTGCAGGCCGCTGCCGAATTCCTGCTCCAGCGCGGCGTGCACGGCGCGCGAGCGGGCGACGCGGCTCATGCCCGCGAAGGCGGGGCTGACCACCCGCACCGCGTAGTGGGTCTGCCCGCCGGGGGCCGCCCCGGCATGGCCGGCATGGCGGTGGCTCTCATCCAGGATCGAGACATCCGCCCCGGGGAAGGCCGAGAGCAGGATCGTCCGCATGCGCTCTTCGCGTGTTGACATGACGGGCAGGTTTTCCATGCCGAAACCCGCCTGCCAAGAGAAAGGTTTGGCATCTGCCGCCTTGCGGGATGCCCGCGAGACGCCCATAAACCTCCAAATGGCCCGCCGAGGCGAACGTCTCAGACCCGACACATCCACCCCGACCACACCGTGCGACGCGCCCGGCTGTGAGGCTCCGGGTGAATTCCGCGCACCCCGCGACCGCTCGCGACTGCGCGACTATTACCATTTCTGCCTGGAGCATGTCCGCGCCTACAACCAGGCATGGGACTATTATAAAGGCATGAATGCCGACGAGATCGAGCAGAACCTGCGCGAGGACAGCTCCTGGCAGCGCCCGACCTGGCCCCTGGGCCGGCTCGGCGGCACCAAGCTGAACCCCGAGCTGTTCCGCGACCCTCTCGGACTGTTCGGCCAGGCGCCGCCGACGCCGCGCAAGAGCGCCAAGGAGGCACCGCCCGAGCTGCGTGCCGCGCTCGACATGCTCGGCCTCGGTTGGCCGCTGGAGGAGGATGCGCTGCGCGCCCGCTACAAGGAGCTCGCCAAGCGCTACCACCCCGACACCAACGGCGGCGACAAATCCGCCGAGGACCGCCTCAAGGATATCAACCGAGCCTATAGCCTTCTGCGCAAGCGGCTGGCCATGATGGCGGCGGAACAGCAGACGCCGAAGAAGCCGCCCGCGGCCTCCGCCAGCCGGGCAGCCTGAGCCGCGAGAGACCGACACCGCACCGCCCCGATCCGCGAACGCACAGCCGAGAGCGAAGAGAGCCCTATGACGAAGGTCGCAACATTGTCCGAAGCGCGCCCCACCTCCGTGATCAACCTGCCGGATATCACCGTGAAGGCGCGCGAGGTCTTCGGCATCGACAGCGACCTGGAGGTTCCCGCCTTCTCGGTCCGCACCGAGCACGTGCCGGAGCCCGACTCCACCTATAAGTTCGACCGCGACACGACGCTCGCCATCCTGGCCGGCTTCGCCTTCAACCGGCGCGTCATGGTCCAGGGCTACCACGGCACCGGCAAGTCCACCCATATCGAGCAGGTGGCGGCGCGGCTGAACTGGCCCTGCATCCGCGTCAACCTCGACAGCCACATCAGCCGCATCGACCTGATCGGCAAGGACGCCATCGTCCTCAAGGACGGCAAGCAGGTGACGGAGTTCCGCGAGGGCATCCTCCCCTGGGCGCTGCAGCACCCCTGCGCCATGGTGTTCGACGAGTACGACGCCGGCCGGCCGGACGTGATGTTCGTCATCCAGCGCGTGCTGGAGGTCGAGGGCAAGCTGACCCTGCTCGACCAGAACCGCGTCATCCGCCCGCACCCGGCCTTCCGCCTCTTCGCCACCGCCAACACGGTGGGGCTGGGCGACACCACCGGCCTCTACCACGGCACCCAGCAGATCAATCAGGGCCAGATGGACCGCTGGAACATCGTGGCCACGCTGAACTACCTGCCGCACGCGCAGGAGAGCAGCATCGTCGCCGCCAAGCTCGGCATCGAGCCAGGCGACACGGCGGGCAAGAAGCGCATCGACGCCATGGTGGCGCTGGCCGACCTGACCCGCGCCGGCTTCATCGCCGGCGACATCTCCACCGTCATGTCGCCGCGCACCGTCATCACCTGGGCCGAGAACACCCGCATCTTCGGGGATGTCGGCTTCGCCTTCCGCCTCTCCTTCCTCAACAAGTGCGACGAGGCGGAGCGGTCCACCGTGGCCGAGTACTACCAGCGCTGCTTCAACGAGGAAGTTCCCACCGGGCTGCTGGTTCGCAAGAACTGAAACCATGGCCAGGAGGGGCGCCGCCCCTCCTGGACCTCCCCGCCAGGAACCTGAGGTTCCTGGACCTCCCAGCAGGGGTACGCCATGAGCGGTAGCGGCAAGGACCTGACACGTCAGGAAGAGTTCAAGCGGGCCACCGCCGGCACGCTGCGCGCCATCGCGCGCAACGCCGAGGTGCAGGTGGCCTACCAGCCGGGGCCGTCCGGCCTCGCCGGCAAGCGGGCGCGGCTGCCGCTGCCGACCCGCGCCCTGCCGCCGGCCGAGATGGCCCGGCTGCGCGGCGCCGCGGATTCCATCGCGCTGCGCCTGCGCCACCATGACGAGGCCGCCCACGCCGCCCGCACCCCCGCCCGCCGCGAGGCGCGCGAGGTGTTCGACGCGCTGGAGCAGGCCCGCGTCGAGGTGATCGGCTCCCGGCTGATGCCGGGCGTGGCCGCCAACCTCGATGCCCGGCTGGCCGAGACCTGCGAGTCGGAAGGCTATGACCGGATGACGCGGAAGGACCAGCTGCCGCTGCCCGCCGCGCTCTCCCTGCTGGCGCGTGAGCGCCTCTCCGGCCAGGCCGCCCCCGCCGCCGCCCAGCGCATCCTCGACCTCTGGCGTGCCACGCTGGGCGACAAGGCCGAGGCCGCGCTCGACGAGATGGCCACCGCCAGCGAGGACCAGGAGAAGTTCGCCCGCGCCGCCCGCAAGCTGCTCTCGGCCTTCGACCTGGTCGAGGCCGAGGTGGAGGCGGAGGCCGAGGAGGACGAGCAGGGCGACGAGGGCAGCGAGACCTCCAGCCAGCAGGACAACTCCGCCGAGGGCGAGGCGCAGAGCCAGGAAAGCGACCCGACGCTGGGCGCCCAGCCCGAATCCATGCAGGGCGAGGGCGCCGAGGAGGAGGGCGAGACCCAGGAGGAGGAAGGCGTCGCCGCCGAGGGCGAGGACCGCCCGGGTGGCCCGCAGCAGCGCAAGGAGGTGGCCCCCTCCGACGATGCCTCCGCCTACCGCGCCTTCACCAAGAAGTTCGACGAGGAGATCGAGGCCGAGGATCTCTGCGACGCCGAGGAGCTGGCCCGCCTGCGCCAGCAGCTCGACCAGCAGCTCAGCCACCTGCAGGGCGTCGTCTCCAAGCTGGCCAACCGGCTGCAGCGCCGCCTGCTGGCGCAGCAACAGCGCGCCTGGGAGTTCGACCTCGAGGAAGGGCAGCTCGATGCCGCCCGCCTCGCCCGCATCATCGTCAACCCGATGCTCTCCCTCTCCTACAAGCGGGAGCGGGAGGCGGATTTCCGCGACACCGTCGTCACCCTGCTGATCGACAATTCCGGCTCGATGCGTGGCCGCCCCATCTCGGTGGCCGCCATGTGCTGCGACATCCTGGCGCGCACGCTGGAGCGCTGCTCGGTGAAGGTCGAGATCCTGGGCTTCACCACCCGCGCCTGGAAGGGCGGGCAGAGCCGCGAGCGCTGGGTGCAGGAAGGCAAGCCGCGCAACCCCGGCCGCCTGAACGATTTGCGCCACGTCATCTACAAGAGCGCCGACGCGCCCTGGCGCCGCGCCCGCAAGAATCTCGGGCTGATGCTGCGCGAGGGT
Organism: Teichococcus aestuarii; assembly: GCF_042651065.1. Lineage (NCBI taxonomy): Bacteria > Pseudomonadati > Pseudomonadota > Alphaproteobacteria > Acetobacterales > Roseomonadaceae > Roseomonas > Teichococcus aestuarii. The sequence goes on along the minus strand of NZ_JBHSCH010000007.1, from coordinate 3,326 downwards.
CTGCTCAAGGAGAACATCGACGGCGAGGCGCTGGACTGGGCCTACAAGCGCCTGATGATGCGCCCCGAGCGGCGCCGCATCCTGATGGTGATCTCGGACGGCGCGCCGGTCGATGACAGCACGCTCTCCGTCAATCCGGGCAACTACCTGGAGCGCCACCTGCGCAAGGTGATCGGCGACATCGAGAACCGCGACATCGTCGAGCTGATCGCCATCGGCATCGGGCATGACGTGACGCGCTACTACCGCCGCGCCGTCACCATCGTCGATGCCGAGGAGCTGGGCGGCACGATGATGAAGAAGCTGGCGGAGCTGTTCGACGAGGACGCCGCCGCCGCCTTCCAGCGCGCGGCCACCGAGCGGGCGCCGCTGCTCGCGTGAGCCGGCGGGCGGCGTGAGCAGGCAGGCGCGCGCGTGAACCGCCCGGGGCGGCGCGGCCTGCTGGCCGTGGCCGCGCTGGGCGGGCTCGGGGCCTGTGCCGCCCTGCGCCTGGGCGGCGCGCCGGCCACGCCCCTGCCGCCTCTCGACCTGCCGCCGGATTCACCGCTCGAATCGCGCGGCGGGCTGCGGCTGAACCGGCATGTCATCGGCTTCGGCGGCCTCTCCGGCCTGCATGTGGATGAGGCCCTGCGGCTGACCGCCATCAGCGATCTGGGCCGCTGGCTCCGAGCCGGTCTCCGGCTCGGGCCGGAAGGGCGGCCGGTGGCGCTGGAGGCGCTCGAGACCGGCCGGCTGGCCGGCGAGTTACCCATCCCCCTGCCCCGCAGCGTCGATGGCGATGCCGAATCGCTGGCGCCACGGCCGGGGGGTGGCTGGCTGGTGGGGTTCGAGCGCCGCCACCGCGTCTGCGCCTACGACACGCTGCGCGAGGCGTGCCGGCCGATCGCCATGCCCCCGGCGCTGCGCTTCGCGCCGAACAATGGCGGGCTGGAAAGCCTGGCTTTGCTGGCCGACGGGCGATGGCTGGCCATCACCGAGGCGCTGCCCGCCACAGGCGGCGCGGGGGCGGAGGACGGGGGAGACGTGCGCGCCTGGCTGGGCGAGCCCGGGCAGTGGCTGCCCCTCGCCTACCGCCCCACGCCCGGCTTCGTGCCCACCGGTGCCTGCGGCCTGGCCGATGGTGGCGCCCTGGTGGTGGAGCGGCGCTTCGGCCTGCCCCAGGGCTTCCAGGGCCGCCTGCTGCGCCTGCCCGCCGCAGCCCTGGCCACCGCCCGCGCGAAGACGGTGCTGGAGGCCGAGACCCTGCTGCCCGAGACGGCCCTGCCCGGCGAGAACTGGGAGGGGGTGGCCAGCTTCCGCCATGCCGGGCAGACCTGGGTCGCCCTGCTGGCCGACGACAACGAGCTGTTCTTCCAGGAGGGGCTGCTGCTGCTCTTCACCTTCCGCGACGGCGGCGCCGCTCCCGGCGCCTAGCCGCCTCCGGCCTGGAGGGGCAGGGCCGCCCGCCCGGTGCCGGCCTGCACCGCCTCCGGCGCATTGCCGGCAGGGGCGACATCGGTACCGGCCGGGGCGGGGAGCAGGACGGCGGGCGTGCCCGGCGGGCCGTCCTGCGCGATGTGCAGCAAGCAGCGCCGTGGCAGGGTCATCCAGGTGCGGGCCCCGATGCCCTGCACCGCCTCCACCGTCAGCTCGCCCTCATGGGCGCGCAGGAGCTGGCGGGCCACCAGCAGCCCCAGGGCCAGCCCCCGCGTGCCATCGCCGGCGGCGCTTTGGCCGAGATCCCCGGCGGCCAGCCCCGCCCCCTCATCCTCGACCAGGATGGTCAGCGTCTCCTCCGCCTGCACCAGCTGCAGGATGATCGGGTCGCCCTCGCGCGTGTGGCGGATGGCGCGGGTCAGCACCTGCAGCAGCGCGCCGCGGAGCGCGCGGCGGTCGGCCCGCAGGATCAGCGCGGCGAGGTCGGGCGCGACGCGCCATTGCCGCGTGCCGGGCGCCATGGCCAGCGAGACCTGCTCGATCACCTCGCGCAGCAGCGGCGCCAGGGAGACGCACTCCTCCCGCAGCCGGCGAGGAGCGGCGGTGCTGGCGGCCAGGTCGTGCACGTCGGCGGCCAGGCAGAGCAGCGCGCGCGCATGGCCTTCCGCGCCGCCCTGCGCCAGCTGCGGGCTCTGGCCCATCAGGGACAGGCCGAGCGTGTGCAGCTCCTGCGCGAACAGGTCGAGATGCCGGGTCCGCTGCGCCACCTCCTGCTCCATCTCGATGACCCGGCGCTGCGCGCGGTGGCGCTCGCGCTCGGCCATGAAGAGCAGCAGGCCCACGCCGGAAAGCAGGCCCATCAGGACAATCAGGGAAAAAGTCGCCATGCGCTCATGCTGCGCGACGGACCCGAAGAAAAAGTAAACGCGCCCCGCTCAGGCGGGGCGCGTTCGCATCATCGGTCCATGCACCGCGCGCAGGGCGCGGGAGGCGCGTCAGGCCGCGGCGGCGGCCTTCTTCTCCTGCGCCTTCAGGATGCGGCGCTTCAGGGTCAGCGCCTCGGCCGGCAGCTTCCGGTCGGCGGTGCCGAGCAGGAAGGAGTCCAGGCCGCCATTGTGCTCCACGGTGCGGATGCCGTTGGTGGAGATGCGGATCTGCACGGAGGTGCCGAGCACGTCGGAGAAGAACGAGGTTTCCTGCAGGTTCGGCAGGAAACGGCGACGCGTCTTGTTGTTGGCGTGGCTGACGTTGTTGCCCGTCAGCACGCCCTTGCCGGTGATGCCGCAACGGCGAGCCATGGCGCTACCCTTCAATCGGAGCGGGGTCGCGGCACAGACCGCACACCCAGTGTGAAAAACAGAGGGGGCGTATGGCCCGCCCCCCCGCGAGAGTCAAGGATTCGACGGCCCCGTGGCGGCGGAAATCCTGGCCGCGCGGGCGCCTGCCGGCTTCAGAGATCGTTGCCGGACGGCGGCCCCTGGCGCATCTCGGCCAGCTCCCCCGCCTCGACCGAGGCCAGCGCGCTGCGCAGCACGTTGGCGATCGCCTCGTCGCGCATGCTGCGCGCCATCAGCCCGAGCGCGCCGCCGAGCAGGGCGGAGGCGACCGAGATCGGCGCGATCTTCTGCTCGATCATGTATTCGATCGCCTTGTCCACCACGGACCCGGCATGGCTGAGATCTTCCGGGGCCACCCCCTGCGGATCGAGTTGCATCTGGTGCCCTCCTGATACGGTCCGGTCACATAGTCACACTGGCGGGGAAGCAAAAGAGCACGGGCGCAAAAGAGCAGGGGGCGCAAAAGGCGGGCGGAACGCGCCGCTCACAGGCGCGGGTCGTGCGCCGGGCGCCGCCCCGCATCCGCCTCCACCCCGGCGGCGCGCTCCGCCTCCAGCGCCGCCGCCTCGTCCA